>CAYZYD010000001.1:0-25358 GCA_964482505.1 uncultured Planctomycetia bacterium
GAAGCGGCCCCGAGACCCCGACCGTCAAGTGGAGACTCCCGCTCAATAGACCCGCCCCGAAGGCGTGCGAGCTACGATCGAAACGCGGGCGCCAAGTCGACGGGATCAAAGCCACGACGAACGGCAGCAGTCCGAGCCCGATCTCGATTTGCGTGCGACTCAAGACCCATGCCTCGGTCGCTAGCAGAAAGATGAGCGCGGTCGTGCTGAGCCCGAGCAGATAGGGTCCGAGCGCCCGAAAGTCGGCGTAGCCGATCAGCCCGAGAGACCGGGCTGCATTCGCGATGCCTTGGGTCACTCCGTGTGCGAAGAGCGCCTCGGCGGGAGAGAGCAGGGCGAGGTAAACTCCCATCAGGAGAAGACCCCCCGCCATCCCGAAGACCCCGCTCAACCCCGAAGTCAAAAGTACCGCCAACACGATGACTACCAGCATGATCGACCTCCTGACGAGGAGTATCGATATCGGGCAAGCATGCTTCTAACGAATGTTCAGAATCGTTACTATTCAATAAAGGAATATTAGCAGCCTGCCCGAAAAACTGCTTTCGAGGCGGGAGGCTGAGATTTCGAGCCCATTGCGCCCGGCGAATCGAAGGCGTACAGGTCATACTTCGAGGTATCTGTCGGGGGGCTGGGCGAAGGAAGCTCGGCCTCCCGCGCGGAATGAGCGTTTCGGGCGGGCTGCGAGAGAGAGAGGTCGGGTCGCCGTGAATCCGCCAAAGTCGCCGCTCAAGAGTCGCTCGGTGATCGAGTGTCTCGAGACGCTTCATACGATCCAGCTCGCGGGAACGATGACCGCCGCCGCCGAGCGGCTCCGACTGACTCAGGGCACCATCTCAAAACGGGTTCAACAGCTTGAACGCCAGTACGGCGAAGCTCTGGTGGAGAGAATCGGTCGGCGCGTCCAGTTGACTCGAGCCGCGGAACGACTCCTCGTACGCGCCCTGCCGCATCTCCTCGGGCTCGAGCAACTCGTCGAGCAACCCCCCGAGGCGTGCAATCTCAGATATCTCAGCCTCGCCATAAGCGAGTCGATCCTCGCCTCCTGGGGCGCGAGGACGCTCCGCGAAACTCTCGAGCGATTCCCGGAGCTCAAGCTCGAACTGCACACCCACCGCAGTCCCGTGGTGGTCGCCGGAGTGAGCTCGGGCCGCTACCAACTCGGAATCGCTGCGGGTCGATACTCGGCCACGGAATCGCTGAGTGTCGATCCGCTCGGCCACGAGGCTCTGTCGGTGGTGGGGAAGC
Organism: uncultured Planctomycetia bacterium; assembly: GCA_964482505.1. Taxonomy (GTDB): domain Bacteria; phylum Planctomycetota; class UBA8108; order UBA1146; family JAJFFE01; genus CAYZYD01. Next base: position 1,249 of record CAYZYD010000001.1, read on the forward strand.
TGCCCGACCCCTTACCAAAGCGCGCGCCTTTGCGCGTCCTTTCGATCGAAAGAAACTCGGGCACGGGACAAGCGATCAAGACGCAGCTCGAGGCCGCGGTCCCGGCTCTGGAGATCGAAAGAGAGCTCGAGTCCTTTGGGGCGATCACCCAACTCGCACTATCGGGTTTCGCGCTGGGGCTCGTGCCCAGCGGACTCGCGGCTACTTACCGCATTCCGGCTCGCAAGCGACTCGATACCGATATCGTCCGCCCGATCGTCGCAGTCTCGCGACGCGGCACCGGAACCGACGCGGCTCTCCGTGAGTTTATCGACGAATTCGGCCGGCGAGCGATGAGCGTCCTCACCGATGCGAAGAAGCCCCAACGGTCGGAATGACCGGCGGGGCTTCGGCAACTAATCGGAAACCAAACTTCGCTAGTGTCCTGTTCGAAAAGTTCGAGCAAGAATCGCCGGCCCTCGACCTCCCTGGCGTTGTTGCCGCTCCTCGAAGGAGTTACCAATCCGACTTGCGTCGCGGCGCCTAGCCAGGAAGGCCGAATGGCTCGCCGAGTTCTCACTCGAACTTTCCGAACAGGACACTAGAGCGGCACCTGCCACTGATCCTCGCGAACGTTATTGGCGATCTTGAGCGCCCCCGTCGCGACGAGCAGTCGGTAGTCTTCGGGGATTACGACGGTCGCCCCTTCGTAGCCTTCGCCGCGAAGCTTCTGCTGAATCAGATCCTTGAGACCGCGGATCTGCGAACCGCCTCCCGCAAGGATGATGTTCTGAAGCACATGCTCAACGGCGTCCGACTCGACCTTCGAGAGAAGCTCACGAATCGAACTCAAGATCGGCTCGACCACAACCTCGCAGCATTCGTTCATAATGTCTGAGAAGTCGACCGTCTTCGGCTTACCGTCGACGTAAACCTTGATCTTCGCGTCCTTCTTCTTACCGACGAAGGCGTGATTCTCCTTCATCTTGGTGATCGTGACGCGAGTGAGTCGGATATCGGGGAAGCGTTTGGAGATGATCTCTTGGAGTCGCTCGTCGATCGCGTCGCCTGCGACCGGAACACTGACCTGATCGTTGGGGCCCGGATAGTAACCCTGCACGAGACAGCAGTCGGTCGTTCCCGCTCCGATATCGACGATCAGCGAGTGCTTCGTCGGATCGATATAGCTTGCGTCCTCAACCGCGCGCTCGTCGTCGCGCAACCCCATGGCCGCGAGGAAGGGCTCGGGCACAATCAGGATTCGGTCGAGCACTCCGGCGAAGACCGATCGAATGATTTTCTGCTTCTCCTCCGACGCATTGGCGGGTGCCCCGACGATGCCCCAGAGTTCGCTATTACCCTTGGGATCGATCTGTTCGCGCAGGAACTTGGCGAAGTCACCGCAGACTTTGGGGTCGTCGACAAAGCCCTTCTTGAGCGGCCACTTGAGATCGAGGTGGAGCCGATACTCGAGCGCATTTTCTCCGAAGAGCACGTTGTTGTCGGTCGGGAGGATGCCCGGAATGATGCCCGGCTTTGAGTAGCCGACGAGCGACGGGTAGACGCACTGCTCGTAGTTGATCGGCTTGCCATCTTTTGAGGCGCGAAAAACGCTAGTGTTGGTTCCGAGGTCGATACCGACACGGAGAATGGTCTTGCTTGCGGTCTTCTCCGCCATGCAGGGGCTCCTTTCAGCCGCCACTCCCGACCCGAGCCGAGAGTTTCGGAGGCCAAGGGGGATCGGCCTCTATCACTTCTTTTTCGCGAGGTGACCGTCGACGAGTCGCGGCTCGGCGAGCACGCGGATAATCGACGTATAGTCTTCATTCGACGCCGGAAAGAGTCGCGGCGCCATTGCTACGGATCGGCTCGCTTCGCGACGGAACTGAAGTAAAACCTGCGGGAATTCGGGACGGTCGGGTTCGTTGCGAACTACGACCCCGAGTTCGCCGGTGGCGAGTTCCACCCACGATCCGACGAGGTAGAGCCCGTGCGCCCTGACGCAGCGAGCGAGACCCGCCTTGAGGACAGGTTCGGCGCCGAGTTTCCGGTAATGGCGTTCGACATGGGGGCGCCACCCCGCCACTCCGTCGGGCTTGGACCGAGTTAAGTGCGAGGCCGCTCGCCAGAGTTCGAGATCGCTACGCTCGAGCGCTCGATCTTCGCCGCAGTCGTAGCCCGGCAACTCGCGGAGATCGGCGACCGATTGCTCGAGCTTTTCAAAGAGTGGCGGCTCTTCATTGGAAGTATCGACGAGGGCGGCGAGGACAACATCGCGCCAGCGCCGGGTGAACTCCGCTCCGGGCTCGAGTTCGACCCCGAGTATGGAAAGCGCAAAGGCGAGGCTCGACCAGCTCAGTTCAAATGGCGAGGGGTTCGGAGTCGGACGCGTAAGCTCAGAGAGCGCGAGCGCCCGACACCACTCGCCCGGGCTCGCCTCCTCAACGAGCCTGGCAAACGCTTCGAAGTCGAGCTCTTCACGATTGAAGATCGAGCGGAGGAGCGCCCGCCAAGCACGCTCGAGTCGCGCGAGCGATCGATACTCTGGAAAGGCTTCGAGCGACATCAACGGACGGCATAGAGACAGGGCCGAGGATGGACTCGAAACGGTAGCAGTCGACGCTTGTGCCAACTCGGCTTCGACGGCGAGTCGCCGCTGTCGTTCGTCCTCGTACTTGGCTCGGATCGAATCGACCGTCTCTTCGAGTTGGCTCGCTTCGGCGCGAACCCGCTCGAGCTCGGCATTTCGTTGCGCGATCAACGTGAGCAGCTCCCCGACTCCGCCGAGTAGTTCGGGATTCGATTCAGCCCCGCTAGTCCGCCCTGGTGATAGCCCAGGCGACGACGGTTCGCCGGCTTCTGTAGCGGGGCTTTTGACCTCTCGCGGCGCCCGAGGCGCGGGACGGTCCTCCTCGCGGATCCGCTTCGCCTTGGCCCGGAGTCGTTCTTGACCGGTGCGCGGCTCGTCGGGCGCCGCGGGTCGACTCGCCTCGAGAATGGGATCTTCAAAGTTCGCGAGCGGTCGCTCGGGCGGACGCTTCGAAGACTGCTTCTGCGCTTCGTGCGCGAGATATGAGATAGCGCCCCCGTCGCGACGGCTCTCAATCGGCTGCTCTGCGGGCAGCGGCCGCCAACCCTCTGAAAACTCGAGTCCACTCTCGGGGATATCGTGGTAGTCGCGATCGTCCGAGGGGCTGTCGAGATAGGTGCGCTCGAGATCGAGATCTATTTCGAACGACTCCGGTTCGGAGAGCTCGATATCGACAAACGACGGAGCCGACTGGTAGGCGGTCGCTCCCGGCGACGAGCGGGTGTCGCCCTCTCTCTTGGATTGGCTCGGGCTCTCCCGAACCGGGCCAGGCGCGGGCTCGCCACCACTGCCGAGCCGCTCTTCGAGCGCGGCCAAGATCTCGGCATCGGTCAGCCCTTCGAGACCCTCTTCGGTATCCGCTTCCGGATCGACGCCAAACGAAATCGACCACTCGCCCGCGCTGGAACTCCCCTCCCACGGCGCGAACTCCTCCATCGGCGATAGGAACGGGGCTTCATCGAGCCGCGTCAACCGATCGAGTCCGGGGCCGGGCCCGATAAAGTTGAGCGCGCCACAAGCGCGAAGCGGAGCGACGTGCTCGAGCAGTTCGTGGATCGCACGCGTGTCGATGTAGGCGACGAGACGAAAGTCGAGGTAGATCGCGAGCTCCGCGCCAGACTGCGCCTTCGAAGCGACCTCGGAGCGGAGCGGCTCCCAGTGATCGGGCTCGATCAAGAGCGAATCAAACCGCCCCGACAAGACGAGGTGGAGCGCGTGCGCCTGGTGGTGGAACTCAAACTTCATCGGAGCGGCTCGAATGACGAAAGCCCTTCGGATCGCGCGAGCAACTCTTCGAGCTGTCCCGCGCTCGCTGGTTGGGAAGTGTTTCGGGTGTCGTAGAGGAGTGCTTCGCGCTGATCGGGCGCGGCTTCGAGAAGGCCGAGAAGCTCCTCGACTCGCGCATTCGCCAACCCGAGTTCTGCGCCGATCCCCGCCGGACCCGAACAGTCCGAGAGCAAGAAGTATCGCTCTAGTGCTTCGGCTAACTCGATCGGGTTCCACTCCTCGCGATCGAGATTGTCACGAATCCGGAGGCTGAGCGCCTCGCGTTCGCCGACCTTGAGGATCCGAGCGGGCACCGAACTCCAACCGAGCGACTTCGCCGCGAGGAAACGACGGTGACCACTGATGATGCAGTAACTCGATTGTCGCGAATGGCGGAGCAGGATCGGTTCGATCATGCCGAGCTGATCGAGCGAATGACGCAGCGATTCAAACTTCTCGAGATCGGTCGAGAGCCGCGGGTAAAAACCGTCGGCACGGATGCGGTCGAGCCGAATCGCATGAATCCAGCGACTCGGGGCAAGCTTTCGGGCGAGCCAGTCCCGCAGGCTTGGCCGCGAATTCGTTCCGCAGAAGGGACATGCAGATCCCGGAACCTCGCCGCGACAGACGCGGCACCGATCGTGATCGCTTGCCGGCCCAGAGTCGAAGAGGCGACGGAAGAGCCACGACTCACAACTCGGGCAGCGAAACACCTTACCGCGCGCCGGCTCCTCCTCTTGAAAGTCCTCCCCACAATTCGGACAGGCGAACTCGGGCGGCTCGAGTTCGAGATCAGACTCGGGCACGGTAGTACCTCCGACCGTAGTAGTAGGAGTAGTAGCCCGGAGCCCGTTCGGCCAGGCCGTTGAGGACGATGCCGAGGACTGGGGCGCCGACATCCTGCAGACCTTGGCGCGCCCAGTGCAGATCTTGGCTCGTCGTCTTACCGGCCCGGACGACGAGCAGAGTTTGGTCGGCGAACGCGGATAGGATCAGCGCGTCGGAGACGAGGTTGAGCGGCGGGGTATCGACGACGATGAATTCGTACTCCGCTCGAGCCGCGTCGATGAACTCGCGCATCCGATCCGTCGCGAGTAGCGCCGCGGGATCGTCGGGCTGCTCTCCTGCGGCCACCACGTCGAGCTTCGGAATGCGTGTCTTGTTGATCACCATCGTCGGAAGATTGGGATCGTAGATCGTCGCCACCGACTCTTGCGCCATCACGCGTTCGACCTCCCAGGGTCTGAGCCGTAATTTTGTCGGTAGCGGACTGGATTCGGCTCGAGTCGCCTCGAGCCGACTCAGTAGCGCCGCTTGGCGCGTGTACTCCTGACCGATGAGCCAGTCGGTGAGGCCGGGGACAAGACCGGTCCCGACCAGCGCGTGGACACGCGGTTGGCGCAGGTCGCAATCGACGAGCAGCGTGCGAATCCCGAGGAGTGCCGCCGACGCGGCGAGGTTCGTACTCGCGAGCGTCTTGCCCGCGGCGGGATCGGGCCCCGATACGAGCAGCACCTTCTGATCGTCGAGCCCGACGAGCACCTTCTTTGTAATGCTCTTAAAACCTTCTGAGAAGAGGCTCCGACCCGACACGTCGATCGACTCGATCTCCTCAGGCTTAAAGATCGGGATAACGCCGAGGCAAGGCGCGCCCACATGCTTTCGCAAGGTGTGCTGATTGTGGATGCGATGGTCAAAGAGCTCGACCCCGTAGACGGACGCGATACTCAGCACGATCCCGAGCATCATGACGAGCAGAAAGTAGTTTCGAAACGCGGGGCCGATCCGCCGCACCGTCCCGACCGGCTCGAAGACAGTGACGACCTCTTGGGCGAGCTGCGACGCCCCGACAAGCCCATCGAGAGTTGCTTGCAGATTACCGAGTCGCTCGCTCTTCTCCTTGCGCTCGCGCAAGAGCTTCTCGATCGGCGCTTCGTAGCGTCGAATCTTATCGAGTAGATCCTGGGTTTCGCTCCGGAGTTGGCGGGCGCGATCGCGCTGAGTCTCGAGTTTCGCCATTTCGACCGAAGCGCGCGCTTGCGCCTCGCCAAGTTCGTCGAGATTGAGGTTTGCGGCTTCGCGCACGCGCCCCTGAAAGACCGATTCGGGATTGAGAAACGAGGCGTAGACCGCCCGCTGAATCTCGAGGTCGCGCGCGGCCGACTGGTATTCGGGATGTTGCGGAGTGAACCGCCGCGCGACCTGGTCGAGCTTGAGTTCGGCCTCGATCACGGCCCTAGCCGTCGAGACGATCATGTCGTGTACCGGGAAGCCACTCGTGAGCGGCAAGAGCTCGAGCGGGGTCTCGGGCCGGCCATCCTCGCGCTCTTGAGCAACGCGGCGAACGCGCTTGAGCTCTTGGCGAGCCCCCTCGACCTGACCCTCGAGCTCGACCTCCATCAGATCGAGCCGTGCGATCTTGTCGTGCAGCGAGCGGGTCCAACCGTCGACACGATTTCCTCGCGGGATCTGCGCTTCGCGACGGAGACGATCGATCTCGACTTGAAGGGTCTCGATCTGCGCCGCGACTTCGTTGACGTTTGCTTCAAACCGCTCGCGACTTCGCTCGACACTCTGTTCAAAATATCGTTGCGACGTCTCACGAATCGAATCGATCGCGACCTCGAGTACTTGAGCCGCCACGGTTCGATCCGGGGTGTGGTACGAGACGCGAACGAGGGTATTGGTCCCCTCGGTCGATTGAGGGTCGATGCGAAGAGCCGCCCGATTCCAGGCCAAAGCGAGATCGCTCCCACTCGCTTCGAGCCGTTCGCGAATCGAATCATCGAGACCGCGCTTGCGGACGAGTTCGACAAATACCGGGAGCGAGAATGCCTCGAAGATCGGCATGCCTTTGAGCGCATCGCTCGAGAAGGTCCCCGCGCTTTGGGTGTTGACTTTGAGAAGCGCTCTGACTTCAAAGCGGTCGGGCTGCGCACGGAGGATCGCGACATTCACGGCGACGGTGAGCCCGAGCACCGTGAGCGCCAACCATTTGCGGCGTAGAAAAAGAGCTATGATCTCCGTAAATTCCATCGCAACTCTCAGGGCTCGCCGGACCGCACCTTCAAAAACACGAGGCCGCCTCGAGTTATCGGCGTCGGTGGGGCAAAAATCTGAGAGCGGAATGCAAACTCGCCGCATCCGATTGAGAGCATTCCGATAAGTCGGCGCGCTCCACTCTGTCTGCGCCGCCGGAATCGAAGCTCGAGATAGACTCGGTGGAATCGCAACTTCGAGCAATTCGGAATGACTCGATCAAAAATATTCCGGGGTTGCCTCGGGTGAATCCGTGATAATAGTACTTGGTCACTCTGAAGCGATGCGCATACTCACGGCAATTGCGGGAAGAGAGTCCGAAAGAGGGAGGAAACTCGTGAAGCGTCTCGTGGTTGCATTGAGCTTAGCACTCGGAGTCTTTGCGATTTGGCAGTGGTCGAGCCCGCCAGAGCAGAAATCCCCAGCGCCAGCTCAGCCCGGCGAGTTAGACCAAGGTCTCGAAGAGACCCGCCCTCTCGATCCGGTGACAAACCCCGGCACCGCGAGCCCAGCTATATTAGCTGCTTCCACTAAACCCGCTGGAATGGCGGCGGGTGGACTCGAGCTCGTCGGGTCGGTAGCAACCCCCGCAGGGCAACCCGTCCCCGGGCTGACGCTAAAGCTGAGATCGCTCACCGACGGCGAGCCGGGGACAACGATCACCGATGCTGAGGGCAAGTTCCACGTGGCTCATCTCAAGCCGGGCGCCTACGGCATTAAGGCTCTCGTCGGTCGCGACTTTATCCCCCCGGTCGAACAGTTCTTCGAGCTGAAGGAACCGGTCACCAAGCAAGATCTGGTTCTCCTCCCCGCCTTCACCTACCGTTGTCAGTTCCGAGCAGGGGGACTCCCAGGTCCGCGCACCGAGATCTCGTTTCGTTTCGAGAACCAGATCATCAGCGAGATATCAAACGAGAATGGTCAACTCGAACTCCTTCTCCCCCACGGACAGCAGGTCTTGGTCCAATATTGGCCTTACGATCTCCCCGCCCTCAAGGATGCCCGAGAGCCCCAGCTCTTCTCAACCGACCAGCTTCCGTCGGTCTGGGAGCTGCCCGAATGTGGCGAGCTCGAGATCATCTTTGAAAAAGAGCCCAACAGTATCGAGGTTGAACTCTGCGAGTTTTCAGGATTCAAGCTCAAGAGCACTAAAGCCAGGGTCAAGGGAATACCCGTCGGTCAGTACCTCTACTACGTCAATTGCTCGCAGGGCGAGATTCGCGGCGAGATCGTGATCAAACCGCGACAGTTGACCAAGATCGACTTCGAAGAATCCCGAGTCGGTCGACTTCTCGTCGTCGACGAGCTCGGGAATCCGATTGAAGGCGCGTACGTCTCAGGATCGGGTAAGTATGTACAATCGACGGATGAGCAGGGTTACGTCTTCGGTACTCGAGGCCAAAGCCGTCTTGAGATTTACAAGTTTGGGTATTACAGGAACGACATCATCTTGCCGCGTGAGAACGAGGTCGTGACCCTTCAGGGCCTGATACCGGTCGAGCTTCTGATACTTGAGGCGACTCCAGATACTCGAGTTTTTACGGGTCCGGTGCGTCACGTCGTGGACGCACTCTCGGATGAGTTGACGGTTATCTGGGGGAATGAGCTCGAGATCGAGCAAGGAAAAGCTCATGTCTTGGCGCCGTCGGGGGATCTTAAGGTGACCCGGTTCGACGGCAAAGAGCTGCGCAGTTGGAGATTTCAAATCGAACGTCCCGGGCCTCACCAGTTCCTCATTGAGACGTGTACCTCCCCGCGCAGCGCATTGTCCGGGGTCGTTACCCTGCGAAATGTCTCGACGCTCGCCGAGATCGTGGCAGAGGAAGACACGCTATGCCTCAAGTTTAGCCGACGAACGCACTCTCAAGTGGACTTCGCAGAGATCGAAGACCTCGTCGAACGAGACGGGCTCATCGAGGTTGCTTACACCGCACTCTTGGAGCCTGGCGATTACCACATCGAACTTATGAGTCGATACAATCCCTCGGGCATGAAGACTATCGAAAGCTCCGATCTGCTCGAGCTCAGCGCGTATCGCCAAGCGATCGCGATGGTCAAGAAATCGATCCCCAAAGATCTTGAGAGACTCAATCTCGAATTTGAGTTCAACCGCGTCGCATTCGAGGTCGCGGGCGCGGAATCGATCAGTGCGACGCTCAGCGGACGGAGGATCCAAATACCGAGTTCGCTCAAGCTTGCGAGCGGTTATTACTCACTCTTTTCGCACAGCGACGAGGAGGGCTGGTTTCCGACTCAAGGCTTTCGAGTCCCCGGCACCACAACTGTGTCGGTTGAACTCCAAGATCCGGTCGAAGTCGAGCTTCGTGGAATCCAATGGGAAAGCAACTGGTCGGTCAGTCCACTCAACTCACTAGCCGTGGAAGTCCAAGTCATCAGTAAAGATCCTCCCCGGTTGCGCTGGCAGGGCGAGTTGGGTTACGGGGTCCTCGAAGCGAGCAATAGTCTCCGGCTCGAAGACACTCCCAAAATCTTCCGCGTCTTAAAAGACGGCTCGGTCGAGTGGATCAGCCGCGAGGCGGGCGGCGCCGTTGTGGTGCGAAGCAGTGCACCCAACGTGCGGGTTTCCGTGCAGCCGCTCAGTTGGGATATCCCCGCCCTCCCGTACCGGAGCTCGAAAGTCTATCAATTGCCCCCGGGTCGATACGAAGTGGATGTCACGGGCGGCCGGAATAACCACTTCAAGGGCGTGATCTCAATCCAAACGGGCGAGACGACGATCATCGAGCTCGATCGCTGAGGTCGACTTTCTTCCGATCGACTGCTAAGTTCTGGGATCCCTCGTTCTCTAGAATGGACCCCGATGCTTTCAAAAGAGCAGTTCCTCGCGAGTCTCGAAACCGAGCACCAGATCCTCAACCACCTCGGTTCGAAGGTCGACGCAAACCAACTCGAATACCGCCCCAGCGACACCATGCGAACCACGCTCGAGCTGATGCGCTATCTCACCTTCTGCGGCGTCGCTCCGGCCCGCGCCGTGATTCAGAATGACTGGAGCGTCGTCGGCGAGTATCAGGCCAAGGCTCAGGAAATGGCGGCGGATCAATTCGAGAACCATCTGAAACTCCAGTTCCAGGAGATTCACAATCTGCTCGAACCCGTGAGCGCTCGTGATCTCGTCTCGAAGGAGGCGAACCTCCCTTGGGGAGTCACTACCCAACTCGGAGCCGCGCTCGTCGACACGACTCTCAAGTTCCTCACCTCCTACCGACTCCAGCTCTTCTGCTATCTCAAAGCTTCGGGGAATTCAGAATTATCGACCTACAACGCTTGGATAGGAATCGACAAGCCCGAGCAGTAGGCGCGATGATTCCGAGCGACGAGAGAGAGCCCCGAGAAGAATGGGACCCCGGCGACGACGAGGACGGCGACGACCCTCCCGTCGCCCCCCCCGATCGTGTCGAGCAGGCTTACGAAGAACGCGGAATCGGTCCCAAGTGTCGATCTCCTTCCGCGGCCCCGCTCGCTCCAATTTCGGTCCTCTACCGCGACGAACACTTCTGGGCGATCGACAAGCCAGCCGGCTTTGCCACGGTCTCCGAACGCTGGCAACCCGACGCCGAGACGCTGATCGCCGCGCTCTGGCGGGAGTGGCAGAAGCGCGATCCCGAAGCGCTCAAACCGCACGTCGTGCACCGACTCGACAAAGATACGCCCGGAGTTCTGATTTTTGCGTGCCATCGCGACGCTCAAGTCGAACTTCGTCGACAGTTTCAAAACCGCGAGGTTCGCAAAACCTATCACGCGCTCGTCGAGGGGGAACCCGAACCCGCCGAGGATACGATTGAACTCACCCTCGATTCCGACCCGAAACGCTCGGGGAAGATGGTGGCCTCCAAGTCGGGCAAACTCTGCCGAACCCATTATCGAGTTGAAACGCGGTTTCGCGGGGTGACTTGGATCGAGCTCCAACCGCTCGAAGGTCGAACGCATCAGATCCGGGTGTCGCTCGCGCACCGTGGCCACCCCTGCGCGATTGACCCCTTCTACGGATCGGACCGCCCGATCACGCTCGACCGTTTCAAGAAGACCAAGGGGAGACCCGGGGTGTTGATCGATCGCCTCACCCTCCACGCGAGCCAAATCGAAATTCGCCATCCAGCCACGGGTCGACCTCAGACGATCAGAGCAAAACTTCCCAAAGACCTCGCCTCAACCCTCAAACAGCTCGAGCGGTGGGCCTCAGCGGAACCGCGATAGTGCTGCGCCATTTGAGTCACGAGGCCTCGACGCGGAGAACTCGGAAAAGACTCAACAATTCGTGAAGCAGTTGTTAGCTTTTGATGGGTGGAACGGCCAGCCGCTCCCCTACCGCTATCCTTCGCCGTCACGCCCTCCCTCCTCTTCTTTGCCCGATCGGCCCGCGCGCGAGCCCTCCTCTTTCGAACCCTGGAGCACCTAGCTTTGACGGTATGCCCCCGCGAGAAACCTGCATTCTGGCGAGCCCTGATCCTCGCAAGCTGCCTCGCCGGATCGGCAGACCTCCCGGCGCAGGTCGCCGTCAGCTTCGATTCTGCGTTTGCCCTCAATGAAACCCAAGAGCGCGAGCAACTCAAATCGAGCCGCTTTGCGCCAGTGGCCCCGGCCCCGCGTCAGGGACCTCTGGGCTATATCGAAATCGAACTCGGGCCGGGCTTTTATCTGCACTACCGGAGCGAAGAGCTCGAAGAAACCCAGGAGGAACGCCGCGAGTTGCAACGACAGGCGCTCGTCTACTTGAGTCGCTTCGTCAACTTTGCCAATCGTCCTTCCAAATTCGACTCCCTCTTAATGTCTTTCAACCGAGCCTGGGGAGGTCATTCGGGAGAAGAGCGAGCCGCTCTACTGCGATCGATCGAAGACGAGCTCGTCAAATTGACAACCATTATCAAAATCGAGGGCGTGGCCGAGCGGGAACTCGCACTGATCTATTGGCGTCGGTTTGGCGATTGGCGCGAGGGTTACAAAGTGTGGACGGGGAGGGTGGTGGCTGAGCGCGAGGAATCGCTACGCCGCGTCTTGAGCCACGAACAGCAAGCCCTCGCCGAAGTTACCCAAGAGATCTTGAGTCTGCGCAACAGCTTTTACGACGCGCGTCGGGCCGAACTCGAATCGATCTTCTACCGCGCTTTGGTGCGACTCGAACCCGGAGCTCCGATCGATAAACTCGAGTCCGCCCTCGATGAGACGAGCCGCACCCTCGAATCGAGACGCGCCGACGCCTTGATCGAACTGATGGCGGGACTGAGCCAACCGCGCCAACTGCTGCACGACTTCGAAACGCAAACGCAGGCTCGCATCGCCGAGGTTGAGAGTGAGTGCCTGGGAAATCTGACGTCCGTCGGGGCCGAGTTCCGCGCTTCGCTCGCCGACAACTTCAACCGCTCGCGCCAAGAGCTCCGGCAGCTACTCGCCGCTTCCGACGGGCCCCTCACGGCCCGGGACCTCTCCCAACTCGAGCGAGATCGCGAAGCGATCTACGACCTCCTGACCTCCACCACTTGGGAGAGTTACCGCTTTACGCACAACACCCTGCTACAGCGGTGCGGTCCCTTTGTCGATCAACTCAAACAGAGCTTAAAGTCCTACGAAGCGGACTTTCGGCGCAAGGTCCAAGCCGAGGCGCGCCACTTGATCGATCAGGTGAGGACAAGCGCTCGTGAGAACAAACAGCGAGTACAAAAGGCGGTGCGCAACTTCCAACTCGAAGCGAATAAGTTTCGAAACGAGTACCGCCAGTTTGACTCGACCTGTAGCGACCGCTGGGTCTCCACCCCGTTCGACCAACTTCCGGGTATCCAGATCGCGCGCGGTCTCGGCTACGATCTCTCGGGTTGGCGACTCGCCTTCTCCTCATCCTATCTCGATACCCGGCGAGAGCCGCTCGAGCAGCAATTCCACGCGATTCTGCTGCTCTATCGGCTCTGCCGTTCGGGGGACGCCAAGCTGCTTCAGCCCTTTGTCGATCGATTCAACGGGATCTGGACCAAGCGCAACTTCGACTCGAGTAAGTTTCGCGAGCTCGAACGCGCCCTCTGGGATGAACTCAAGGATCTTCAACCGCAGTTCGAAGCGCTCGCTCGAAACGAAGTGCGTGCGATCTTTACCAAGTCGCGCGGTAACTGGCGACGGTATCTTGCCGAACAGAGGAACGAACTGCGCGTCTTTGTCGGCCGCACCGCCGCACGACTCGAGAGCGATGCTTCAGACGATCTGCTCGAGGGATTCCAACTCAGTCGTAAGCTCACGGGAGACCTGCTGCGGAGCAGCCTAAAGCTCCGTGGTTCGATCGAACGCGATTATCTCAAGAACCAGTCCGGCGACTTTGCCGTCGAGCGCGCGCAGCAGTTTGAGACGATCTTCGTCGACGCCCTCACGCTCGAGAATTCGGTCTCAAACCAGCTTGCCGAAGTGGCCCAAGCTCAGAGCGCCCGCCGGCAGCAGCGCGTCGCAAGTGAGATCCGTGACCTCAGCGACCGCCTGGACCGCGCCCTCGAAGCGATCGCGCTCCTCGACCAGAAGTTCGAGCAGGAGCTCGAAAGCGCTCTCGAAGAGCAACTTCTCCAAGTCGACGATATTTACGCGGGGGTTCCGAGTGTCCGCAGCCTCTACCCCTACCTGAGCCAATTCGAACAGGTCGGTAAGTTGCTTCACCGCACCGAAGATCGTCTGCTCGTCAATCGTGAGCTTCAAGATCAGCTGCGAAAGCTGGTCGACGAAGCGCGGGCTGAACTCAAACCGGCGGAGCCAGCGATTGAGACGGACCAGAGCGTCGAAATCTACCGAACCTTTTGGGAGCTGACGAGTGAGATCTACCGATCGTCACGGGCAGCCGAACGAACCCTCAAGCAAGGCTTGGATCGGTAGCCCTCACCGAAGCGTACTTTCGAACCGAGGTTGGCAGGCGCGCCAGGCCGACCGAGTAGATAGACAGACAAACGTGTGCCGGAATGCGTAGCATGCGCTGGCTCAGTCTTCGCTGCGCCTACACAGCTCGACAGGCAAGCAGCCTCAACTCAAAGCAACCTATCAGCGGTTTGTCCGCGTCGAGCTCGCTCAGCTCCTCAACTTAGAGTGGACGCTGCGGCCGGCGAAGCTGAAGAGTGGGGTGTCGAGAGTTGGCGGTCGAGCAGATCGGCCCAGGTGGCGAGATAGAGAATCGCGTCTTCTCGTCGGTTGCGTTCGAGATAGCGCTGGCCGTCGGGTAACGCCGCCAGCACTTCGGGATCTGAGAGCGATTCGAGTTGAGCGATGTCTTTTCGGCTCATCCCAGCGGATAGCATCTCGTCGACGATGTGCTCGAAGGTAAAGCCCGTTCGTGGACAGTGCTCGATCACGTGCTCGGTCCAGTCACAAACCCCGACGTATCGAGCCCGCTCGAGCGCTTCTCGGTGAATGTCAGCGGGACTCAGAGAGGTCAGCTCTTGAGCGAGGTAGCCGCAATTACAACGGCCCATATGCCCCCACTCAAAACGCTCTCCTTCAGAAAGACGCGCGGCGACGCGCTTGAGAGCCGAGATCAATCGTCTGTTTGGTCGTGCCATGGTGCGGTTCCTCCAGCGTGCTTGGACCTGAGGCGTGTATCAAGAGTAACGAGTTTCTCGAGTTCGGCAAAGGGGGCCAGGTCGATCCACCGAAGAGGTCGCAATCAAAGTCTTGCGGGAGCCGCGAATTGAGCGATCCCCCGAGAAGATCTTATCAGTCTCAACCACTTGCGCATTCTACGGAACTTCGAGCCCTCGTCCGCCGGCTCAAAGACTGCGTTCCTTCGCAGCTCGAGGCGGACCTCGATTCGCGCTTTCGCAATTGGGAAGCTCTCGAGCGCCAAGTCGAAAGTGATCGAGCGCGACGAGTGCTCGCCCGAGTTGGCGGGCCGGAATCTTCTCAAGTCGACGATGTCTACGATATCTACTCAGAATTCTTCGCGGCCGACCGCGCACTCTTAATCCAATGGCTGACCGATCAATCGACCTGGCTCGAGAACCGCTTTGGGTCGCCTCTTATCGAGCGTTGGCGCGAGCGCCAGCGTCTCAACCTCGCCGGGGTGCTTCCCCAAACTCGTAAAGAACACAAGCTCGCGCGCGCCTACTCAGACCGCCTCGATCGAGCCCGGGTGCGCGTCGGCCGCCACGGCGAAGGGTCGGTGTCGCTCTCGGAGGTGGAGGAATACACGCGAGCACCCGATGAGGCTGTTCACCAGGCTGGCCTCATCGTCCGCGCCGCTTGGCTCAACGAGCAGCACCTCGAATTGAGCGGGATCTACGAAAATCTGCTCAGAGTTCGGCAGCACCGAGCGCAGTCACTCGGAATTGCGAACTCGCGCGAACTCTCAGCGCTCGAGTACGGTCGCGATTACGATCGTTCCGAAGCGAACGAATTTCGGTCGGCCAGTCTCCAACAACTCGTCCCAGTTGCGCTCGAGTGGTCCGAGCGAGCTCACCGGATCGGCCGTCGTCTCCCTTCACCCTTATGGGGCTTCGGGTCGGGCCGCGTGAATCTCCCGCACGAAGAATCGCCCGCGTTACTTGTCGATTCGGTCGCTACTTCGCTCGCGCCGCGACTCCCCGAAGTCGCCGACACCCTCCGAATGCTCTTTGAGTCGGGCGCCGTCGACTCGAGGCCGAAGGCGCGCGGGAGTTTTACGACGTTTCTACCCGACGCGAGCCAACCGGTCTTAGTCTTACCCGGACTTGGGGGGGTCGATTCGATCGCGCCACTCGTTCACGAGCTCGGTCACGCCTTCGCGTGGCAGCAGGGAGTTCGCCGGTCGGACAACCTCCCCTTCCGCGACTGGCAACCCCGTCCCGAGGTCGCGGAACTCCAGGCAATCGCGCTCGAATGGCTCGCGCTCCCCGAGCTCGAGGCGCACTGGGGCGACGAAGTGGCGGCCGAGCTTCGGCGCCAGCAGATCGAGCGCTCACTCTCCACGATTCTGACCGCCGTTCTCATCGATGATTTCGAAGAGCGCGCCGCCCTCCATCCCGGAGCGGACGCAGAGACACTTGTCGAGCACTGGCGAGCGGTGGCGCGTCCGCTCTTTGACTGGCGCGGCGAGACCCCGGCCACGCTCCTCGACCGGGACTCGCTCTGGCTCCTCTGGGCGCCCCTCTTCCGCTACCCGCACTACACACTCAGCTACGCCCTTGCCCATGTGGTCGGCCTCGAACTTGCCGAGCTCAACGCGAGAGATTCGGCCGAAGCGTCGGTGCGTTACCTCGAATTGTCGCAGATGAGCGGCCTCGAACCCTTCCGGGAGGTTGTCGGCCGGATTGGGCTTTCGGATCCGTTTGAGCGAGGTACCCTTGTCGGGGTCCGCGAGCGCTGCCGGAAGGCGATTGAGCGCTCGCTCTAAGATCCCTCTTGCGACCTGAGGAAGCGGCCTATCGTTGCCATCGTTTGATCTCCCCGAGTGGCGGGAGAAGCCCACTCACGCACGCCCCCAACTCCCTCGCGCCGTCGCGCTCAAAGCGATCACCCCCGACGATCCCGCCGAGATCTACCCCGATCTCGATCCGTTCGCCGAGCTCAAGAGTCTCGCA
This sequence comes from uncultured Planctomycetia bacterium, assembly GCA_964482505.1. Lineage (GTDB taxonomy): Bacteria > Planctomycetota > UBA8108 > UBA1146 > JAJFFE01 > CAYZYD01. Next base: position 17,659 of record CAYZYD010000001.1, read on the forward strand.
GGGACGGCGGGGCTCGACGTCGTCGCGACCCTGAGTCAACGCCGTAGCAAACCGCACCCGTCGACCTATGTCGGTAAAGGCAAACTCGAAGAACTCGTCGACCTCGCCGAAGAACACGAGGCGGAAGTCATCCTCGTCGACGATCCGATCAGCCCGAGTCAGGGCAAGACGATCGAAGATCGCTCCGAGCGCCGCGTCGTCGATCGCGCCGAGCTCATCATGGATATCTTCGCCGTGCGGGCCCAGACACACCAAGCCAAACTCCAAGTCGAGCTCGCGCAACTCCGTTACTCGCAAAGCCGACTGACGCGGATGTGGACCCACCTCTCGCGTATCGAGGGAGGAATCGGCATGCGCGGACCGGGGGAGACCCAGCTCGAGACCGACCGCCGCATTATCCGGCGCAAGATCTCACTGCTGCGCGACAAACTCGACGATATCGAACAGCAGCAAGCGACCCAGATGAAGGGCCGTCGCGATGCGTTCAAAGTCGCGCTCGTCGGCTACACCAACGCGGGCAAATCGACCCTGTTCAAGCGACTGACCGCCCAGGACACTCTGGTCGAAAACCGACTCTTCTCGACGCTCGACACCAACACGCGCAAATGGGATCTCGATATCGGTCGCGACGTCCTGCTTTCAGATACCGTCGGCTTCATCCGCAAGCTCCCCCACTCGCTCGTCGCTTCGTTTCACGCGACCCTCGCCGAGGCGCGCGAAGCGGACCTCTTGCTCCACGTCGTCGACTCGACCTCGCCGACGGCCACCGAGGACATCGAAGTCGTCAACCAGACGCTCAAACAAATCGGCTGCTACGACCGGCCCACCCTCTTCGTCTTCAACAAAATCGACGAGCTCCCCGAAGGCCAGCGCATCGAGCTCAACCATCTCGTCGCGAGCAGCGCGGGTCGCATCGCGATCAGCGCCCACACCGGTACTCACGTCGACCATCTCATCGAAGAGGTGAAACGGAGAGCGCAAGCCGGAGAGTCGGTCGAGGAGTATCTCGTCCCTCACGATCGCGGCGATCTCGTCAACCGTCTCCACGATCGCGGTTCGATCGAGTCAGAAGAGTATCTCGACGGGGGAATCAAGATTCGGGTGCGGCTCTCCGCGGCCGAACGCAGTCGGTTCGAACGCCTCCTCAGTTAACCGCGTCCCCGACGCCGCCACGACTTGAGAGGAGGATGAGAGAGATCGCGATGCCCAGCGAACCCAAAACCCGACCGGTCATAGCGAGACCCGGACCGCATCTTCTCAGTGCGAGTCGGCGTACGGATATCCCCGCCTTCTATATGGACTGGTTCGTCAACCGGCTCGAGGCGGGCTCGCTGCTGACGATGAACCCCTTCGGTGGCCAGATCTACCGAATCGATTTATCGCGCGAAGCGGTCCGCGGGATCGTCTTCTGGACTCGAGCCCCGCGCGGGCTGCTTCGCCACTTTGACCGAGTGGTTCGATTTTCTGAAGCGCTCTACTGCCACTTCACGATCACGGGGCTTTCGCGTCCATTCGAAACTCACAACCCTGCCCTCGCCAGCCAGATCGCCATGTTTCGGGCCCTCTCAGATCGACTCTCGCCAGAGCGACTGACTTGGCGCTTTGATCCGATCCTCCTGAGTTGCCGCACCGGCCCGGCGGAGACGATCGACCGCTTCACCCAGATCGCCCGCGAACTCGCCCCCTACACCGGCAAGTGCGTGACCTCGTTCGTCGATCGTTACGGCAAGACGCGGCGCGGACTCGACCGGCTCGAACGAACCGCGGGCGTCCGAGTGGACGAGCCCAGCCTCGACGAACGCCGGGCGCTCGTCACTGACCTCGCGAGCCGCGCCGACGACTTCGGGCTCGAGCTCGAGCTTTGCACCGAACCCGAGCTCGAGGGTCTGGGGCTATCCGCCTCGGGTTGTATCGGTCAGCAAGTCGCCGAGCTTCTCGACCCCGACCGCGCCTACGATTCACAGCCGACGCGGACCGGTTGTACCTGCGTGCGCGCAGTCGATATCGGCGCCTACGACAGTTGCCCCTTCGGCTGTGTTTACTGCTACGCGACGAATAGTCGCGGGGTGGCCCAGAAACGACTCGCCGCGCACGATCCCGAGAGCGCATGGCTCTGGCAGCCGCAGTCGCTGCACCCTCACCGCGCTTAATCGCTGACCCGCCACAAGATTGCCGTGAGATGCCCGCGCGGACGGCTTCTCGCCTCGAGGAGCGACAACAACGCCAGAGAGGTTGAGAACCGGCGATTTGTGCGCGCACTTCTGAAATGAGACACTCACCCGCATTATTCACGAGCTTGCTACTGCGAAGACGTCAGGCGCTTGCGCCTCTTCGTCCCGTGCTGCCTTAACCGCGCGTGAGTTCGTCGGCCGTCTTTTGGAGGAGTTCCCAGACGTTATCCACATGGTGCTCTTCGGTGGCGGTCGCCCCTATCGCCAGTCGGATTGCGTAGTGACCGCCGATTCTTGTATGGGTCAAGAAGGCGGCCCCGCTCCGATTGATGCGTTCGAGGATCTGCTCGCTCAAGGCGTCGCCTCCCCGATGGCGGAAGCAGACGAGGTTGAGTCGCGCGGGCGCGACCAATTCGAACTCGGGGTGTCGGACGACCGCGTCCGCAAACCGCTCCGCGTAACCGATGTGTCGTCGGACGTGATCGCGCAAGCCGTGGGTTCCGTAATAGCGCAGAACAAACCAGAGCTTGAGCGCGCGAAAGCGACGACCGAGGGGAATCTGCCAATCGCGATAATCGATCACGCCGCCGACTTCCGTGGCGCGGTTTCGGAGGTACTCGGGTAAGACACTGAGCGCGTCGAGGAGCGGCTTTGGATCCTGGACGTAGAAACAGCTGCAGTCGAGATTGGTCAGCATCCACTTGTGCGGATTAAACGAGTAGCTCTGCGCTCCTTCGAGTCCCTCGATGAGCCCACGGTGTTCGGGACAGATCGTCGCGGTGCCGGCGAGCGCCGCGTCGACGTGGAGCCAGAGATCGTACTTTTGGCTCAATTCGGCGAGAGCTGGAATCGGATCGACCGCGAGTGATGAGGTCGTCCCCACTGTGGCGGCGATCAGTCCGGGCTTGAGGCCCCCTTTGATGTCGGCCTGAATCTGCGCTTCGAGCGCCACTGGATCGAGCGCGAGGTCATCGTCGACGGCGACGCGCCGCAGTGCGTCGGTCCCAAGCCCCGCGATCGCGACCGCCTTCTCGACCGACGAGTGCGCTTCGGCCGAGGTGTAGACGCAGAAGCCGTCGGGATTGCCTACGCGGAAGACGGCCGGGTCGACTCGGGCGCGCGCGGCGGCGAGGGCGCAGAGGGTCGCTGACGAGGCGGTGTCTTGGATGACCCCGCCACCACCCTGGGCGGAGTGGTAACGCTCGGGTAGTCCGAGCAGGCCGACGAGCTCATCGAGGACAAAGGTCTCGAGTTCGGTCATCGCGGGGCTCGTCGACCAGAGCATCCCCTGAGTTCCGAGACCGGCCGAAAGGAGCTCGCCGAGAACCGAAGGCCCCGAACAGTTCGCCGGGAAGTAACCAAAGAACGACGGCGACTGCCAATGCGTCAAGCCTGGAACCACGACTTTCTCGAAGTCTCTTAGAATGGCCTCGAACGAGGTCGGTTCGTCGGTGAGGGGCGGGAGGGCCGCGCGTATCTCACCCGGATCGACGGGACTCTGAACGGGCCGCGACTCAACGGTCTCCCAATAGTTGGCGATCCAGTCGATGAGTCGATAGCCCCATTTACGGAACTCACCGGCGGGCATGTGAGAGTGGGTCATGAGGTGGTCTTCCGAGCGTGGCGGCTTCCGAGCGCCTGAGGATCGAATTCGTTCGTCTTTCGCCGCCAGCGGTCGCCTTCCAACTTCGCAGTAGCGGGCTCATGAATTATGCGATCGCAATTGAACTATCCTTATCGAATCCGCAACTTAGAATGGGGTGCCGAAAATGTCTCTCCGAATCGGTTATGATTTTGCCAATGAGTGCCATATGAAAACCAGTCAGCGCCTGGCGACTCGCGAGGCACACGCCCTGGCCCCCAACTTTGACGAGCCCCGGCTCGGCCCGAAGAGGACCTCGTAGATGCAAGTTCTCCGCAACCGATCCTTCCTCGCGCTGCTCGGCACGCAGTTCCTCGGGGCCTTCAACGATAACGTCTATCGCGGCCTGCTGTTGCTGCTCGCGCTCGAATCCGAAATCGAGTTCTTCGGCATCCAAGCGGAATCGTTCGCACTCGCTCTCTTCGCCTTCCCCTTCGTCCTCTTCGCGCTACTCGGAGGCTCGCTCGCCGATCGCTTTTCAAAGCGCAATGTGATCGTGACGACAAACATCTTTGAGATCGTGGCGATGACTCTGGGTACATTGGCTCTCACCCTGAGTTCAACGGATGCCTCGAGCATCGATCGGACCTCTATGATCGCCTCGCTCGCGGTGCTTTTCATCATGGGAACTCAAAGCGCCCTGTTTGGGCCTTCGAAGTACGGTATTTTGCCCGAGATCGTCAAGCCAGGGCTGCTCTCATCGGCTAACGGTCTGATCAGTATGACAACCCAGCTCGCGATTATCCTCGGCCTCGTCTCAGCCTCGGGAATCAACCTACTCCTCAAGGAACTCGAACTCCCCGTATACGCGCCGGGCTTTGTCTGTATCGGTGTCGCGACCGTCGGTTGGCTCTTTTCACTCATGCTGCCAAAGCTCAAAGCCGCCGATCCTTCGAAGAAGCTTGCGCTCAACATTCTGTCCGTGCCGATCCACGCCTATCGAGAGTTTCGCTACAACGCCAAAGATTCAGAGCTCATCGGGTCCCTGCTATCGAGTTCGTGGTTCTTTCTCATCGGCTCTCTCGCGCTGCTCGTCTTCAACGTCCACGCCGAAGCGATCTGGGGGATGGAACGAATTCAAGGGGGAACACTCCTCGCCGCGGTCGCCACCGGAATCGCCCTCGGTAGCTTGACGGCGGGACAGTTGTCCAAAGGTCGACCCGAGCTCGGACTCGCCCCGATCGGCGCGTTCGGGATGGGACTCGCCTTCTGCACGGTTCCGTTCGCAAGCGGTAGCGAGGTGCTCTTCAAGCTACCCTTTGCCGAAATAGACGTGACGGGCCAGATGGTCGCGACCCATGCGATCGTACTTGTCGCAGGCTTCTTTGGCGGTCTCTACATCGTTCCTTTGAATACGTTTGTCCAAGCGCGGCCCAAACCCGAGGAAAAGGGACGCGTGCTCGGGTTTCACGAGCTCTTGAGTTTCGTCTTCGTCATCTCGGCGGCTGGCGTTTACGAGCTACTCGCCCTCGATGCGTTCAAGCTCAATTCGACCCAACTGCTGGTGGCGACCGGCGTCTTGACGATCGTCGGAAGCGCGCTCTTCTCGGTAAGCTCACCCGTCTTCGTGCAGCGAGCGATCCTCTTTCTTATCGCCAAGTTCTACCGGATCAAAGTGTACGGAAACGAAAACGTTCCGGCGCGCGGCCCCGCGCTTCTCGTTGCCAACCACGTCTCGTACGCCGATCCCTTCTTTGTTAGCGCCGCCTCCCCGCGCATTCCCCGCTTTTTGATGCACCGCTTCTTTATGGGAGTTCCGGGCATCGCCCACTTCGCGCGACTGACCAACGTTATTCCGATCTCCGCGGGCGACGGTCCGCGGGCTCTGCTCAAGAGTCTCGAACGAGCGGCTGAGCATCTCAAGCGAGGCCACTCGGTCTGCATCTTCGCCGAGGGTAAGATCACACGCACGGGCACGCTTCTCCCCTTTTCAAAGGGTCTCGAGCGCATCGCTCGCGAGGCGGATTCGCCGATCATCCCCGTCTATCTCGACGGGGTCTGGGGGAGTGTCTTTAGCTACCACCGCGGCAAGATCCTCTGGCGCTGGCCGCGCAGATTGCCGCATCTATCGGTCTCGTTTGGTGAACCGTTACCACCCGACACTCCGACCTGGAAAGTGAGACAGCGACTTCTCGAGACCGGTGCCGAAGCGCTCGAACGCCGCAAACACCACGGGGTCACGCTCGCCACCAGATTTGTGCGGATGGCTAAACGCCGCGGCTCCCGGCTCGCACTCGCCGACACAACGGGTAAAGAGCTAAGCTTTCGCAAGACCCTCGTAGCCTGCCTGCTGCTCCGCCAGCAGCTCCGCGAGCGGACCGAAGATCAAGAGTACGTCGGGATCCTGCTGCCCGCGAGCGTCGGCGGCGCGCTCGCTAATATCAGCGTGACGCTACTCGGCAAGGTCAGCGTCAACCTCAACTTCACCACGGGTCCCGAAGCCTACCAATCGGCGATCGAGCAGACCGAGCTAAAGACAATCATCACGTCGAAGCGGTTTATCGACAAGATCGGCATGGAGTCCGACGAGCGCTTTGTCTTTATCGAAGATCTCGCGGCGGCGGCGAGCGGAGCCGACAAGGTCAAGAATCTGCTCGCGACCTACCTGCCGAGCTGGCTGCTAATTCGTATCTTTGGTCTTCCGCGCGATCCCGACCAAGTGGCGGCGGTAATGTTTTCGAGCGGGTCGACGGGTCAACCCAAAGGGGTCGAGCTCACCCACCACAACTTCTTGTCGGAGATCGCCTGCACCGAACCGGTCTTCGACGCGACCCCCGAAGACCGAATGATGGGAATCCTGCCCTTCTTCCACTGCTTCGGCTACGCGATCACGATCTGGTTCCCGGTGACCCTCGGGTTTTCGTCGATCTACCATCCCTCACCCCTCGACGCGCGCGGTATCGCCGAAGCGCTGCGGAAGTTCCAAGCGACAATCTTTATCGCGACACCTACGTTCTACCAATCCTACCTCCGTCGCTTTAGCCCCGAAGATGTCGCGTCGCTCCGCCTTTCGGTCGCGGGAGCCGAGAAGCTCAAGTCGTCACTGCGCAAGAGTTGGAAGGAGAAATTCGGAACCGAGATCTTCGAAGGCTACGGCTGTACCGAACTTTCACCGGCGATCTGTATGAACACCCACAACCACACCGGGGAGATTCAACAGACCGGTCATAAGCCCGGAACGATCGGGCACCCATTCCCCGGCGTCGCGGTGCGCGTCGTCGACCCCGATACCTACGAAGTGCTCTCTCCAAATCGAGAGGGGCTCTTGCTCGTCAAAGGTCCAATTGTCATGAAGGGTTACCTGCACCGCCCCGAGGAGACGGCCGAAGTCATCCGCGACGGTTGGTACGTGACGGGGGACATGGCCAAGATCGACGCCGACGGCTTTATCGAGCTCACGGGACGCTACTCGCGCTTCTCAAAAATCGGCGGCGAGATGGTACCGCACGTCCGCGTCGAGGAGGCGATCCAAGAGATCATCGATGAGCGGATGGGTTGCCCCGCCGAGTCGGTCGATCAAGACTGCCCCGAAGCCGCGGTGACTTCCGTCGCTTCGGACGCCCGAGGCGAACAGCTCGTCGTACTCCACACTCCACTCACCTTTTCGATCGAAGAGCTCCACCGCGAGTTGATCGAAGGTCCGCTTCCCAACCTCTGGTGCCCGAAGCGAAACGCCTTCCACGAAGTCTCAGAACTGCCCAAACTCGGGAGCGGCAAACTCGATCTCAAGGAGCTGGGCAAAGTCGCCGAAGAGGCGCACCTGAGCGTCGAATCGGGGGCTGGCGATTAACTCGAGTATCGCGGGTCAAGCCTCCACCAGGGAACTCCGAGCGCAGGTTGCAAGCGCGGGTCCGATCTCAGCTCGCCCGCAATCCAATCTCGGTGCT
>CAYZYD010000002.1:0-22213 GCA_964482505.1 uncultured Planctomycetia bacterium
CCGACTCGCGCTGCGGAACGTAACCCACGCGGGACCGGACCTTCTCGTACTTTTGCCCCCAAAACTCAACTTGCCCCGAAGCGGTGGGAATGAGACCGAGCGTAGCTTTGATCAGGGTGCTCTTACCGGCCCCGTTGGGACCGACGATCGCGATGAGCTGCTCAGCGGGGGCGTCGTAATCGACATCCCAGAGAACCGGTTTGCGCTGGTAAGCCACCGTCATCGCATGAATGGATAGCGGACTCTCCGAGGAGTGCTCAGGGCGTTCCGAGAGTCGTTCGACCGGCTGCTTCTCACCGGCGACCGAGTCGTGGAGAGGCATCACTCGCGAAGCTTCCCCGCGAAACCGCGTTGGGGTACTTCACCGCCGAGCGCTCGCGCAATCGTGGTCACGTTGTGATCGATCATGCCGAGGTAGGTCCCTTCGTAGGTCCCATCCTCACCCATCGCATCGGAGAAGAGCTCGCCGCCGACGACCACTTGGTGGCCGCGCGCTCGCGCCCCTTCGATCAACGCTTGAATGTTCTTCTGGGAGACGGTTGATTCGACGAAGACGGCTCGAATCTTCCGTTCGACGAGCAGCTCGACCAGCCTCTCGATGTCTTTAACGCCCGCCTCCGACTCGGTCGAGATGCCCTGGATCCCGACAACCTCGTAACCAAAGCGCCGCCCAAAGTAATTGAAGGCGTCGTGCGCGGTGACCAAGACTCGAGCGGTCGGCGGAACCGTCTTCAAGACTCTCACGGCGTACGCTTGGAGACCCTCGAGATCTTGGAGGTACTGCTCGGTGTTTGTACGGTACTGAGACTCTGCCGTCGGATCGAATTCGATAAGTTTGTCGCGCACAACCCGGACCGCCTGGGCCCAGGCCTTGGGGTCCATCCAGACGTGCGGATCCGCGTGCCCCTCGAGCGCTTCCGGTTCGAGAAGGTCGTCTTCACCGAGCAACTCGGTTACGGCGTAGACCTTCTTCCCCGACGTCGCGGCTCGGATGAGCGAGTCGGTCATCTTCCCTTCGAGCAAGAGGCCGTTGTAGAAGATCATGTCGGCACGCTGAAGCCGTTCGACGTCGCTTCGGGTGGGCTTGTAGAGGTGGGGATCGACTCCGGATCCGAGCAGCCCCGTGACTTTGGCCCGATCCCCCGCGACTTCTTGCACGATGTCGCGGACCATTCCGACCGTCGTCACGATGTTGATGCGATCCGAGCCCTTCTCAACGGTCCCGTCGCCGCAGCCGCAGAGGCTCCAGCTCAGCCCCAAGAGAAGCAGCGTTCCCAAAATGCGAGTCGTAGTTGTCAGCGCGACTGCGCAAAGCATCCGGGTTTTCAGTTCCAATGGATTATCCTCTGGCGTTTGTCTGGGGTGGGCCACGAAACTAGCGTCGCCCTCCGGGAAGACCCGCGCTAATGTAGCCCTGGCTACAACCGATTTTAAACGAAAACAGCTAAAACACCAATCCCACTCTGATGCCGCCGATCCAAGCGTCTTTGAGCGAGCCGCCTCCCGGATTGACGATGTACTGAGTATCAGGCTGAAGGTAGAGAAAAGGCGTCACCTGAAAGCGGTAGTAAATTTCGATAGCGAGCTCGTCCTCGCTGAAGCCGGCCCCCGAGCGATCGGAAAGGTCAACCCACGAAAGGTAGAGACCGCACCGATCCTCCTCGGGGCCGCCGGGGAGCCCGGCGACCGCAACGCCGCCTCCCAAATGGTGGGCGAACGGACTGATCGACTCATCGGCGTAGCCGTACTGTCCAAAGAGAAACACGCCACGGCTCCCCCAGCCTTCGTCGCGCGAAAGCCAGCAATACTCGGCCGTCAGGTAGAGCCCGGCCGTATCGCGGTTGGTTTCGCCCCCAAACTCGACGAACCGTCCGTTGTGAAACCAGCCGCCGACGCAGACCCGGCCGCTTCCACTAGGATCTTGCGGCTCATTCGAGCCAAACTCGCCTCCCGCCCCCCAGCGCAACTCCGCTTCGGCGATCTGAAAATAGTCATTGGACTGATCGTCGGTAAAGAAGGTACTCGGTCCTCGATTACCGGTGGGAATCCCGTCGACCCCGAGGGCGCCGTCGTAGAGGCCGTAGCCCAGCGTGAACACAAGGTTGGGAGACGAATACAACTCGGCGAAGAGGTTGATCGCAGTCGCGGAATCGGGATAGCTCGGGAAGGTCAAGATCGTCGGACTAAACCCCGCCGAGGAGTGTGTGAAGTCGACTCCGGCTTCGACATCGGCGAATTCTGAGTTGGCGTCGAATTTCCCGATCTTGAGGCGAAACCGATCCGAACCGAACCGCTGCTCGTACCAGGCCTCGTAGATCGCGTCGATGTGGTTGGGTGACTCGAGGTTTGAGTAGATCTGAAGATCACCCGAATCGAGACTTCCCCCGCTTTCGGGATTCACCGAGAGGTATTGCATGAAGAAGGTTCCCCCCTCGAGACCGGTGGCTCGGGCGAGGTCGACGGTCAAATCGACGGTGGTGACGTTTCGGTACGAGGCGCGTTGTCTGATCCCACCGTTCCAGACACTCGAGTACTCGCCCGTATAAGTCGCCTCGAGGTTGAATCCGAGCTGCTCGGCCCGAGTCCGCGCGCCCCCCCAATCGCCGGTAACCCGATCCCAAAACTCGTAGGAAGGGCGCACGATCTCCGCGGGTTCTCGTTCAGCGACCGAGGTCTGAGAATCCTGGGAGAACGCGCTCGACGCAACCAACCCCGAGACAAAGATCACGGCTAGATAGCCAGCCGAGCCGAAGGCGGCGTCGTCACGACGTGGGTACAATGGCAAAGATCCTCGACTCAGATGCGACTCAGAATTGGATGGCGGCAACTCAAACGCGACGCCGATTTGTAGCCTTGACTACAATTGACGTCACAACGCTATCCGAGGACATAAAAAAAATCAACGGCAATGGTCGACCGCATGCGCGGCCGTTATTGCTGACTTTGGATTGCGGAGCCGTATCAATCAGGGAAATCAAGAAAAGGCGTCGCGAACAGAGCTCTGGGTAAGGCGACGCGAGCCGCTCCCGGCCGACTGCGTATTATCTATGGCGAGACCCTCACTCACCGGACTCGCGATCGACTATCGCTTGAAAGCAGCGCAAGGTTTCGGCGCTTACGTGATGCTCGATTCCCTCGGAATCAATCACCGCGACCCGCTCCGGGACACCGATCGCGAGCAGAAAGCGGTAGACGGTTTCGTGGCGCTGCCGACAATCTCTCGCAAGCCGACGCCCTTTCGCCGTCAGTTCGATCGGTTGATAAGGAGCCGTCGACAGGTAGCCCTCGCGCTCTAGCCGCTTAACGGTACGGATCACGGTGACATGGCTTACGCCAAACCTCGAGGCGAGGTCGACGACCCGGCACGATCCGTCCGAATCGATAAAATCATAGACCGCTTCGACATAGTCCTCGGCGGTTTCGGTCGAGTGATCCTTGCGGGTCCGCTTATGCCCCGCGGTCGTCGTCTTCTTCGCCAAGCCAGCCCTTTCTCAAGCCAGGTCCCCAGCTCTACTTGTAGCGCATGCTACAACCGATGTTAAGAACCGGGTCGCGAGAAGTCGTAAGGCGTTTTGAGGCCAGGAAGACTGACGGATACGACCGGAGGCAACCGATCGGGTCTTTGAAGATCGTATCGGGTCGATCCTCCACGACCTTAGCGCGGGTACTCGACCTTGTAGTTGCTTTGCCAGGAGATGCGCGCGATTGAGTTGAGCTCTTTCTCGTACGAGACGAGGATCTGACGACAGAGCTTTTGGCGATTCCGGTCGCCGAGCGCTTGCAGCACCGCTTGGTAGGCCTTCTTGGTGAGGCGGCGCTTGCGGAGCTCTTGTTCGAGATTTCAGATGGTCGACTGGGAGGCGTCTTGCCAAGCGCGGTTGTACTGCGGAATATCCCGGCTGAGACCGCTGTTGCGAACATTTCGAAGAATCGTCGCCGACTCTTTGGGGACGGGGTCATTGAACGCCCACGCCGTTGTGGTGTAGGCGATGGCGCGCATCCCGTACATGCGCTCGCCGGTTTCCCAGGCGTTGATCAGCGAGATTGTCGCTCCGACGGGAAAGAGAAGGGCGGAGACGATCGAAAGCCCGGTCGCGACCGATGCCGCGGCGGATCCCTCGGCGAGAAGACCCGCAACCTCGGCCAGCGTGGCCGCATTCTCGGCGTACCCAATGATGTCGATCGCCTTACTCAAAATCTTGGCGCGTTCGCCTCGGAGGTTGTATTCCTTCTCGAGCATCGCCTTGACGATGCGCTTCTTCTCATCCTCGCTCAGAGTTTTCGTCTTCGGTTTCGGCGCCGGGACGCCGGGTCGTTGCGACTTCGTCCAGGTCGGGAGATGGTAGAGCGTCTCACCCGCGAAGATGCGGTTGACGTCGGCGACACGCTCCATTCCCGATTTGCCGAGACGACCGTACTCCTCGATGTGGACAAAGTCGTTATGGATCGCCGCCGAGTACTTGCTGAGCCAGTCGCCCGGCTTAACAAGAATGGCCCCGTCCGCAGACATCTGAACTCGGTATTTGCCGTTACTAAATTGCATCGCGTCGTATCTCCTATAACAAAATCCCGACTGAAGACCCCTCGAACCGGTCGGGTAAAACCCAAGGTCGAGCTCGCGGGTTCTGGGGAATCGGGACGCCGGGTGTTGGTGAATCGAGGCGGGGCCTCAATCCAACCATCGGAACCGGGGCCGCGGAGTTGCTCAGAAGTTCAAAATGAGGAGAAGGTTAGCCCGGGGTATTAGCGATTAATGCGCTCACCCTACCAGAATCTCAAAGCGGGGAGTCGCCGAGCTTCGGGACGCTCTATCTGCGCCTGCGCTTACCGAGTTGCGCGAATATCGGTTTGGCGAGATTAGCAGCCCGTTGAAAAACTCATTCCGCGCGGGAGGCCGAGCTTCCTTCGCCCAGCGCCCCCGGCGAACCTCGACGTATGGCCAATACGCCTTCGGTTCGCCCGAGGCACTGGGCTCGAATTCTCGACCTCCCGCATCGAAAGCAGTTTTTCAACGGGCTGTTAGGGCACTGACCCCAGCGCACCCACAAACTGATTTTCATATCAAAAACGCGAGCGCGCCCTGGGCACTCGAAGTCTGGCAAGCGGCTCTCTAAGACGACCGCTCCTCGAGCTCTTCCCAGCGCTCGTAACAATCCCCGAGCTCGCGGTTGAGCGCCTCGAGCTCTTGAACCGCAGCCGTGATTTGGGCGCCGTCCTGCTGATAGAACTCCGGGGTCGCCATCTGAGTTTCGCGCTCCGTCTTCACCGCTTCGAGTCGCTCGATGCGGGCCGGGAGCTCCTCGAGTTCGCGTTTTTCGTTATATGTCAGCTTCTTCGGTCGATTCGAATCGGCGGGGCTACGGTCCGGTTTGGAGACCGGCGCGCGCCTTGGCTTTTCTGCGGCGGCCTGGCTCCGCATGAAGTGTTCGAATCCGCCAACAAACTCGCGAACTCGGCCGGGGCCTTCGAATACAAGCGAGGTGGTCACCACATTGTCGACAAACTCGCGGTCGTGGCTGACGAGCAAAATGGCACCCGCAAATCCCGTCAGAATCTCTTCGAGGAGCTCGAGCGACTCAACGTCGAGATCATTGGTCGGTTCGTCGAGTACGAGGACATTGGCGGGTCGAGTAAAGAGCTTGGCGAGGAGCACTCGGTTGCGCTCGCCCCCCGAGAGCGCCGCGACCTTGGTGTTGGCGCGATCGGGAGTAAAGAGAAAGTCCTGCAGATAGGCGTAGAGATGCCGCGAGTTGTTCGCGGGCCCAACTCGATCGCTACCCTCGCCGACATTGTCGGCGACTGTCTTTTCAAGATCGAGCTGGGCTTTGATCTGATCAAAGTAAAGCACCTCGAGCTGCGCGCCCGACCGCACGCTGCCCGAAGTCGGCGTCAACTCCCCGAGCAGCAGCCTGAGTAGCGTCGTCTTGCCGATCCCATTGGGTCCGAGGATACCGACACGATCGCCACGAAAGATCCGGGTAGTGAGGTCCGAAACGATCGGCCGATCGTCGTAGGAAAACGAGAGATCGACCGCTTCGAGGATCAGATCTCCCGAACGCTCCGCTTCGAGGACTCGTGCCGCCATCTGACCCGGAATGGTGCGCACCTGCGCGCGCTCCTCCCGGAGCCTCTCGAGCGCGCGCACTCGGCCTTCGTTGCGGGTCCGACGCGCCTTGATTCCGCGTCGAATCCAAGCCTCCTCTTGTGCGAGCTTCTTATCGAGCTTCTCGAGATCGCGCGCCTCCACTTCGAGAAGCGCCGCCTTCTCTGCGAGGTATCCGTCGTAACCCGAATTGAAACGCGTTAACTGTCCTCGATCGACTTCGAGGAGCGAGTTGGAAACGCGTCTTAAGAAGCGGCGATCGTGAGTGACGAAAATCACCGTTCCCTCATAGCGTGCGAGCAGCTCTTCGAGCCAGAGTACCGAGTCGATATCGAGATGGTTGGTCGGTTCGTCGAGAAGCAAGAGCTGAGGATGAGTCACGAGCGCTTGCGCGAGCAGAACCCGACGCTTGTAACCAGCCGACAGCGATTCGACGCGAGCGCGACCTTCGAGCCCGAGTTTATGGATCGCCTCTTCGACGGTGTGCTCGAGCTCCCAACTATCCGTCGCATCGATTTGCCGCTGGAGCCGTTCGATCGCCGCACTCTCTTCGGGCGCCCCCGTGGTTCGCGCGCAGAGCTCGAGGAATTGGGAGAGGAGCTCGCCCCGTTCACCGAGCCCGGCCGAGACGACTTCGAACACCGTACCTTCGAGATCGGTCGGAACTTCTTGGGCGAGCGCTCCGACCGAAAGCTGACTTGAGCGGGTGATCTCACCCGAAGTTGGCAGTTCCCACCCAGCGATCAACTTGAGAAGAGTCGACTTGCCCTCCCCATTGCGACCGAGCAGCGCCAGCCGCTCGCCTGCCTCGACCGTGAATGAAACGCGGTCGAGCAGCGGCGGACCACCATAGCCAAAGGTGACATCAGAGAAGCGGATCAGGGTCATCGCGAGAATTCGTGGTTTGGGCGAATGGAGAGCAGGGTAAGGCGAACGACCCGCCGGGTCGAGACCGGTTTTGAGGGGATCTGCAGTCAAGACGGGCAGCTCGACCTCTCCATATCTTCGTTTATTACCAACCGAGAAACTCCCGCTATTACGGAATATTGCTGCGTCTCCGCGAAGACGACCATATCGCCTTTACGCAAAAAGACATCGTATTGGAGTGCGGAAACAGATGAGGCGATCCGTCGGCATTTTGGATACAGCCCGAACCTCAAGTACACGCGTTCGATCGTGTTTCAAAGGGCCAAGTTTCCGAGTGCGTTTAAAGCGCGGCAGTCAGAATTCTCGGACAGCTGGCTCCCGACGGTCCCACTTGAATCCGAGACGGTCCCCACGCGCAGATAGAGTTGGCGTCAATCAGAAGCATACGGGGGCCATATCACGACTCTCTTGGGACTCAATCCATCGAGCTGCTCCTCGGACAACAGATCCCGAAACTGGGAGTCGTAGATGAGTTGTAGTTCGCTGTACTCCAGTCGGTAGTGGAGCTGAAGCTCGAGCTGGCGTAGGGCGCTTTCGGATCGGGCTCCACCCTCCTTCACGGCCTCGACTGCGCTCTCTCCAAACCTCCGAGAGAGCTGCGCTGGGATGCGATCCGCTTCCTCAATCCAGCGGAACCAGATCGGTTGAGCTCGTTCGAGCTGTGGAGACGTCAAGCCGAGGCCGATTTGCTGATAATACGAGCGGAAAACCTTCACCCGGGCTTCGAGCGAAGTTCCGAAGAGCGGTTTCATCCGCCCGTCGACCTCACCCATATCGAGCGCGAAGCTCGCCGCCTCGGACAACTCAGGGCTGAGTTGGTGCTCTCTCGACAAGAGTGGTTCGAGCAGCGACAGGGTCGCCTCGACTTCAGCGGTCAGGTCTTCGGGTAATTCTCGATACTCGCTTGAGGCGCTTCGGTACCCATCGACCAAATCGGGAACTTCGAAGCGGACAAGCTCGGCCAACAACCCCGCCTGGACCGCGGGATGCCCGAGCGCATCATCCAAACCGCCGGCAAACTCGAGAGACTCTATCAGCTCGAGAATCACCGTACTGAACTGGGTCATCGCCTCGAGCTCTTGAAGAGAGAGTTGACCCCGCTGGCTACCCCGCTTGGCCTTTGCCATGGCCAGAAGCGAGCGCATGAGTTTTTCGGGTTCGGCCGATTTATTAGCCGCGGGCAGCTTGGGTGAGGTGTCCGGCTTCACCGGTTCTGGGATGGAGTCGCTCGTTTGAGAAGAAGGGATTTTCTGTGGCTGCGAATCGGGCGGCGACAATTGACGAGCTTCGCTCGGCGGATCGGTCACACGAGTCCGCTCCTCGGGTTCCTTCCACCGCCAGAAAATAACCAGAGTCCCGAGGCAAGCGAGGATTCCAAGCAGGGCGGCAATACCGAGTGGTCTCATGACAGCCTCCAAAATTCAACGACGAACGTGCGGCGCCGCCAACTTCAAGGGAAGCGCGGTTTGACCGAGGTGCTACGCCCCGATACTCCTGGCTACACTATAACCCCCCGGTCAATTGGTCCCCCAAAAAAGAACCGAGCACTGCAGGGAGGGGCATGTAACAACAACCCTGCGTGCTCGGTAGGGACGAAACTACGCGTAGTCGACGGCCAACGAGTGGCCAGGAAGCTACGACCGAAAACAGTCAACCAGTCAGAAGCCAACCACTCAAGCCACCGACTTCGAGTCAGAAGCAAAAAATTCTGTCAGCAAAACGTAAATAGAATCCCAAATCAGCCCATGCGTTCGAGTTGATAATTTCCGTCGTTGTTCGGCGAAGTGTCGCCGCCCCGAATAATCTCCGAATTAATGAAATGTGAGGATCGAGCAAACCGCTACTCAGCCTGTTTCGCACCCGACCAATCCTTCTCAGGCACTATATTGAATCAACCGAAGCTCGCGGCAACGCACGGCATGAGCGGGAGAGATCACTTGGAGTCAGGGTTGGTGATCTCAGTCCAGAATTCTCGGATAACCTTCTCCGCCGGTTTTCCCTGGGGTGTGAAGATCTTCGCCGAAAGACCGGGGTTGGGATCGGGGAGGGTGAGCCAGTTCCACCAGAAGAGACCCGAAAATCGTTCCAAGGGTTGGCTCGAGAAGACTTCGAGTACGGCTCGGTAGACGCGAGCTTGTAAGGCTGCGTCGGCCACGGAGTCGGGATCGTCTTTGGGCCAAACCCAAGGCTTGACCGTCGACCCGCGAACCGACCGGTAACCACACTCGGTCAGAAGCAGCGGTTTACGCGCGAACGCCGCCACCTCGAAGAGTTGTTCGGCGATCTCTTGAACCCGCGTCTTGAGCTCTTCGAGACTCGGCTCGGGGTGGTCTGAAAGGGGGTAGAAGAACTGAACGGCCACGTGGTCGAGGTCCGACCAAAACGGGACTCGAGCAAACTCTTCGTCCCAGTTGGCGGCGTAGGTAAGTTCACCGGGATAGACCTCGCGAACGTCGCGGATCAGCCGACGCCACTCCTCGGGGGCGCGGATGACCATATCCATCAACTCGACGCCGACGCAGTAAAGTTCGACGCGATGCTTTCGCGCAAACTCGGCGTAATTGAGGATAAAGGCGCGGTACTCTTCCCACCACTTCTCGAGCTGGTCCGAGTCCTCGTAATCGATCCGACCCCGCCACTCAGAATCGGTGATGGTGTCGAGCATGATATGGGGCTTGAGCATCACGCGAAGACCGAGCGCGTGAGCATCGCGAATCGTCTGCGCCACCACGGCATCGGTCTCTTCCCCCCGCGGCTCCTGGCCGAACCGAATCCGGGGAACATGGATTGACGGTTGGCGCCCTGGGACTCGGAGCGATACTGCGCGAACTCCAACCGCGTGAGCTTGCTCGAGCGACTTCTGGCAAGCCTTTGACCCGTACCCGATCGCCCCTTCACGATCGGTCAAATGGAGCAGAGCAACTCCGCGGTACTCGCGACCCTTTGCGCTCTTCGGTTGCGATGACTTCGGCTGGCTCTCGGGCTTCGAACTCGGAACCTGGGCCGTCGATTCAACCGCTTGGCTGACGCAAGCCACGCAGACTAGCGGAACGAACGCGATCAAGAACCAGGCCAGCCTGACGCTCTCGAGTCGAGACACATCACCTTGGGTCGCCACTTGAACCTCGCTTCATAGGGGGAATCCGTGCGGTTGAGATCGGCCTCCCGAGGGGACGGAACTCGAAAGGGAAGCTTGCCAGCCCAAACGCCTCGGCTCAATGAGAAAATGAGAGGTAGTATCGTAGCTCTCTGACGCCGGTGGCCCAACCGGGTGCTGATGAGAGGACATAGTTTCCGAGTTGACGCTGAGGCGGGCGACTAAGACTCAGACTCCTCCGCCTGTACCGCCTTTACCTTTTCGATAACCGGCTCAGCCACCGCGAAGAAGGCGCGAACCCCTTGATCGATTGCCTCTTCGAGATTGACCGGCTCCCAGTCGTCTGAGAACTCGAGGATCGCCGTGAACTTTTCGAGCGCAGGATCGAGTACCGGTTCGTACTCAACGTATTCGACGAGTTCGATCGGATCGACGATGCCGAGCGCACGACCCCGCTCCGATTCGGCGATCGCTTCAAACAGATCGGGACAGTAGTAGCTCTCGAGCTCCTCTTGAATCAGCGCTTCAACACTGACCGGTTCAAACTCTTCACCAAAGTCGTAACGCCACAGCCGGCCGTCCTGGCCGAGGAGTAATATCTCCAAATCGATGGAGCGGAGGACAAGATAACCACGCGTCTTGGGATCCTTCCCCTGCGCGGTCTCGGTCATCTCGAGCAACACCTCGAGCTCGCCGGGGATCCCATCTTCGTTGCGGACTCGGGCCGGGAGTTGGCCCAAAAAGGCCTCGACCGTCTCCCGGCGGGGCAGATCGAGCTTCTCTAATCGACTGTCTAGCTCCTCAGGCGAATTCACTCATCTCTCTTTCAGTTCGGGGCGAGTTCGCGCAGTCTAATCGATCTCGCACCCGCCGCGCTAACCCGAATCTCCCCTCCGTGCGGGCGACTTCGCTCCCCCCGTCGCCCCGCCACTCCAGTGGGACCCTACCTCGTCCGCCCACCTTTACGCAATTCTGATCGGGCCTCTACGTCAATTCGTCAGCCTACTCGTGGGCTCAGGTGACGGTAGCGCGCCTTGGCAAATTTGGGCCTCCAAGGCGCGCTACACTTTCTTGGTCGAGAATATATTCCACTCCGTCGCTTCCAACTGAACTGAATCGCCCGGCCCGAGCAAGAATTCAAGCGGCGATGACGCATCTCACTTCATGGTCCAAGCGATGAAGTCGCGTGGTCGACACACGCTTCCGAGAGCCAAACCGATAGCACTCATCTCGCGCTTCGTTTACATTTCGGGCGTGTGTCGAATCGAGGTGTGAGTTGCGGATTGAGTTTCTCGGCGGGGCGGGAACGGTCACGGGGTCGAAGAGTTTGGTGTCGAGCGGGACGACAGAGATCCTCGTCGACTGCGGGCTCTTTCAGGGGATCAAGTCGCTGCGCAAACGCAATTGGGCACCCTTCGATTCCGAGGTCGCAGCACGTCTCGACGCAGTGGTTCTGACCCACGCCCACATAGATCACAGCGGCTATCAGCCGGTGCTCGTTCGCTCCGGGTTTCGGGGGCCGATCTTTGTCACTCCCCCGACGCGCGACCTCGTCGAGATCCTGCTCAAAGATAGCGCTCGGCTACAAGAAGAAGAGGCGTACTACCGCAACCTCAAGCGGACTACGCGCCACGATCCCGCGCAACCTCTCTACACAGTCGCCGAGGTCGAGACGCTTCTGCCTCAACTCGAACCGGTGCCGTTTGGGACAGATTGGAAGGTGGGTGATTTCGAACTTCGGTACCACGTCGCGGGCCATATCCTCGGCGCCGCAAGCGTGACGATCGCCGCGGCGGACCAAACTCTCCTCTTCTCGGGGGATCTCGGCCGTTTCGACGATCCGCTGATGCCCGCCCCCACTCCTCCCAAGGCGTGCGATCTCGTCGTGATGGAGTCGACCTATGGAGATCGAGAGCACCCCGAAGAGAGTGGCTCGCACGCTCTCGCCGCGGTGATGCGGCGGACGTTCGCTCGCGGCGGAATTTTACTCCTATCCGCCTTTGCGGTCGGCCGCGCCCAGTTGCTTCTCTACACCCTCGACCGAGTTTTTGCCGACGGGCTCGCCCCCCGCGTCCCGGTCTACCTCGACAGTCCGATGGCGACGGATGTCACGGGACTCTATCTCAAGTATCCGAGCTACCATCGTCTGAGCCGATCCGAGTGCGCTCAAGTCTGTCGCGTCGCCGAGTTCCTCAAGACGCGCGACGATTCAAAATCCTTGAACGGGAAGCCCGGTCCGTTTGTCGTGGTCTCGGCGAGCGGCATGCTCTCGGGCGGTCGCATCACACACCACTTGAGACATCTCGTCGGCCACCCCGAACACACGGTGGCACTCCCAGGCTTTCAAGCCCCGGGGACTCGCGGGGCCGACTTACTCGCGGGCGCGCCTTCGATCAAGATTCACGGTGAGAGGTATCGCGCCCGCGCCGAAGTCGTCGGTCTCGATCTCTTCTCGGCCCACGCCGACCAGCGCGAGCTCCTCGACTGGCTCGGACAGATCAGCGAGCCACCCGAGGCGGTCTTTCTCAACCACGGCGAACCGCACGCGGCCGATCGATTGCGACTCGCGATTCAGGACCAGTTTCAGCTTCGGGTTCGAGCCGCAGAGTTCGGTGAGATCATCGACTCAACCGACCCAACCTGACCCGCACGATGCACGAGCCCACTAACACGCAACCGTCTGCAAGCCGCTGCCAAGGCGGACAAACTCCTGCGACTCGCCGCGAGGCGGTTCGCACTCAGGTATCACCTCGACGAAAACCCCGATGAACGCAGCCAAGCGCGTCCGACATATCGTCAAAGCCGAGGGCCACCGCGAGCCCTTCAACCGCAAGAAACTCTACCTGTCGCTGCGCGCGGCCGGGGCGGGAAAGGAGACCGCGGAGCGAGTACTGCGAGAAATCTCGCCCGACGTGCGCAGCGAGATGACGACGCGGCAGCTCACCCAGCTCGTCACTCGGAGTCTGACCAAAGTCTCACGACCGCTCGCCGCCCGCTATCGCCTCAAGGTCGCCATCCTCGAGCTTGGCCCCACGGGTTATCCCTTCGAGCGACTCGTCGCCGAGATCCTCAAGGCGCAAGGCTTCCGGACTCAAGTGGGACAGACTCTCGAAGGAGAGTGTGTCCACCACGAGGTCGACGTCATCGCTCGCGGCGACACTAAGGATCTCGTCGAGTGCAAGTTTCGAAACAACCCCGGAGATCGCTGCGATGTCAAAGTAACGCTCTACGTCTACGCCCGCTCGCTCGACCTCAAGAATGGCGCGGACTTTCCCAACTTCGATCGATTCCGGCTTATCACCAACACCAAGTTTACCGGCGACGCGATTCGTTACGCCGAGTGCGTCGGCCTCCACCTACTCGGTTGGGATTATCCCAAACCGAACGCGCTTCCCCAGGTGATCGAAGAGCTCGGCCTTCACCCGCTCACTTGCTTGACAACCTTAAACGTCTCTCATAAACGGGCGTTGGTTCGGCAGGGATATACCCTCTGCCGCGAACTCGAAGCTCACCCTCAGAGTCTCGAGTCGCTCGGCCTCCAACCGAAGCGCCTCGAACGCGTCTATAGTGAGGTCGCCGCCCTCCGGGCGACCCACCCTCCCTCGACCGACATCTCCGAGCGATAACAACGCGCTCAAAATACCGGTGCTGACCCGTCCCGAATCTACCGAGGCCTGACCAACCGATCAGGTGCGGTAGAGCTCGAGTCGATTCTTGCGCGGACGCTCATAACCCGGAAAGAAATCGGTCGACTCGGTTTCAAAGCTGAAAAGTTGCTTGAGGGTGGTATCGAAGACGTCTCGAAAGTCGGTGTAGACCGGGAGGTCGCGCTGCATGTAGAGACGACGCGGATTGAGTCCAGTCCACTTACCATGCACCCTACCGCCGTTCACCTTTCCCCCGATAGCGAGCATAAATCCGCCGTGGCCATGGTCAGACCCCTGGGTTCCGTTCTCCGCTACCGTGCGCCCAAACTCCGTCATGGTGAGGATTGTAACGCGCTGCATCCGCTCGGGGCCAACGTCCTGGACAAAGGCCGCGATCGAGTCCGCGAGGTTCCGCAGCATATTGGCCTGCTGTCCGCGACTCCCACCCTGGTACGAGTGATGGTCCCAACCGTTATAGTCGATCCCCGCGATCTCGATCGGCTCTCCCGCTTTGATCACCGCGGCCACGTCGGCAAACTGTCGGCCGAGACCGCCCCGCGGATACTTCTTTCGCGCCTCCTTTGACTGCTTGAGAATGCCGTTGAGATGGCGCAGCTTCTCGACCGTCGTCGCCCCCGCGCGCTCGAGTCGACGATCCAAACTCTCCTCTTCCGCCGAAGAGCTCGCGGGTTTCTGCTTCGCCGGATCCTCGGGCGGAGTCGGTGAAGAAGGCTCTGGCTGGGGGGCCGGGGGGCGTCCGAGGTCGTAGAGATCGTCGAATACATCGAGAGCCCGTTTCGAACCGGCACCCGGGGCCGCGAGCACCGAATACTCCCCGCGAAGAGCGCGGGGCAGGAGCGGTTGCGGACTAAAGGCGCGCAGAAAGTGATCATTCGGACTCGACGTCGCCTTGAGATATCGGTTGAGCCAACCCTCTTGGATCGATTTGATCCCGGGGGCGGCCCACTCCATAAAATCCTGCGCGTCAAAGTGGCTACGAGTGGGATGCGTCGAACCGACATTGAGAATGGGAGCCAACTGACGATTCTGCCAGAGGGGGATAAGCGACTCAAGCGAGGGATGAAGACCGAAGTGTCGGTCGAGCGGAAGACAGGGCCTCTCGCCTTCGGGGAGTGGACGAGATCCAGGCCGCGCGATACTGATCGTCGGGCGCAGCGCGTAGTAGTCGGGGTCGTGAAAGGGAACAATCACGTTGAGCGGATCCGCTCCGCCTCGCAGGAAGACCACGACCAGCGTCGACTTCTTGGGCTCCTCGGTGACCGGTCGCGTCTTCGAACTCGACCAGACAAGCGGTGCGTTGAGAGCCATCACTCCGCACGCCGTCTTCTTGATGAAATCGCGCCGACTGTCCATCGCACTTCCGTTCATTGCTTCTGAAACTCCGGCAACCCGAGCAGTATGCCCGTGAACTGCTTGAGGTCTGAGGTTTGATCTAACACCCGCCGCGCGCGCTCAGCGGGTGGGACCGGGAGTAGATTTGCAATCGCCCGCTCGCGACCGTCAAGGCCCGCCCCCCAGGACTCGAAGAGTTCTTCTTTAACCCTCGCTCCCTTGATCTTTCCGGCGACAAGCGACAGCGCGAAGTCCCAGCGGTGGACAAAGACGCCCGGGTCGAGCCAAGCTTCAGTCTGGTCGAAGTAACCCGTCGGGTCTTCGCACTCGTAGATCGGTTGGCCCATCCGTGCGAGTCGGAAGAGCGTATCTCGAAACCGGGTAAGGCTCGCGTCGGTCCCCCGAAATGCGCTCACCACAAACTCAAACGGCGACTTAAACTTGGACCGCGCCCGCTCGAGGCTTAAAAACTCAGGGCTCAATACGATAGCTCGATAGACTTGCGGCAGCTCGCCTCCGCTCTCGCGAAAGGTCTCCGCCACGCGATCGACGAGCGCTTGGGGGGGATGGTCACTGACGAGATAACGGCAGAGTTTTCCCGCGATAAACTGAGCCGTCCCGGGGTGCCGCGCGAGCTGGCGGATGACTTTAACGCCCTCCGCCTCGCCCCCCTTGCCCCGCAGTTTCATCCCGAGCACACGCTTTGGCCGAAAGTCGTGGTAGGTCTTTTCAAAGTGGAACCCGTAGGCGCTCTCGTAGGGCTCCCCCTCCCAACCGTGCGTCCACCCCGTCAACACCCGGGCGAGCTCTCGCACGTCGCGTTGATCGTAGTAGTTGTCGACCCCGAGCGTATGGAGCTCCATCAGCTCGCGCGCGTAGTTCTCGTTGAGACCGCGGTGCCGGCTGATCCGGTTGGCTACCAATCCAAACTGAGCATTGGGATCCTTGAGGCGACGCTTGCGGATCTGCTCCAGTACTTTGCGTTCATCTTTGGTCAGAGGCTTTTGCGAGTATTCGTTGTCGAGGTAGATCGACATCGCCGGGTGGCGAGCGGAGGCGATCAACATCGATTCGAATCGGCCGAAGGCGTGTTTTCGGATCACCGACTCTTCGTAATGGTTGGCGAAGAGTCGGCAGAAGCCCTTGGTCCGATCGATGTTGAAGTGGTTGCGCCAAAACTCGACGATCACCTCTTGGAACTGTCGCTTGGAGTAGACCGCCCGCAAGATCACCGAATCCAGAAGTTCATTCTGAACCCGGCGGTACTGCCTATTGCGGTGCTCAAAAAACTCGTCGCGAACCTTCTGCGGTCGTTCGTCAAAGTTCTCGGGCAGATCGGGCCAGTAGACTTCGTAGGTCTTCTTAAGGTCCATCTTCAGCGAAGGGTAATCGCGAAGTCTCGACTCGAGTTCGGAGTCGTCGATCGAAGCCGGGTCGAGCTGACGCTCGATCCACTCCTTGACTCCGCTCTTCACCACCCCCTCAACTTGGCCCGGTCGAGGACCAAACGCGAGCCGATTGAGGACATGCCACGCTTTGAGAGTTTCACTCCGAGTTGTGGTTGAAGTGGACTTGGGATTCTCAGGCTCGCCCACTACCGCGCAAACTGGCGCGCCCCAGTTCCAGACGGGTCCTCCGCCCACCAATCCCAAAGCCAACGCCAGCAGGCAGCGCGTTATCATAATTCTCAACAGCCCACTCCTAGCCAAACTCGGTATCCATTCGCCCTAAGCCTATGCATACCGCTCAGCTTCACCAAATCATTTCCGGGTAGCCACCCCGCTCCCCGATGCGACTGACTGGCCGTAAATTCAACCGAAGCATATCTTTAAAGATGTCACTCGCGACCGGGTTCAGCGTGTTGAACTCGAAAGCCTTTTGTGATTTCGCAATGCGAGCAACCCGTCTTGTGAGTCGTTTTGAGTCCGCCCCTGAGTTCTTGCCGGTCAACAGTCTCCCAAGCTCGGTCGCCTCGAAGTGCTCACGCCGCTATAGACCTTTATAAGGCTTCGAGGTCGCAACAGCCTCTCGCGCCTCCAAGGCCAAAACCAAAATTCTGAGGAGACGCAACGCCTCGGTCGGGGTCTCATGAGGCGAGGAGGAACTCTTGTCGCCCCCAGATCATCAGTACGACGTGACGGCACTTCTGGCTCAACGGACCTGGCTGCTGCGGCTCGCCCGCGCGCTGGTGGGACGCGACGCCGCCGAGGATCTCGTCCAAGACACGCTCATTACCGCACTCGAAAAACCACCTCGCTCGCCGCTCGCACTGCGCGCTTGGCTGAGCCGAGTAATTCGACACAAAGCCTCCAACTACCGACGCGGTGCGCAGCGGAGGCGTCGCCGCGAAGTCGCAACGGCGCGACCCGAATCGGTCGATGAAGAACAAATCCTCGAACAAGCCGAGATACAAACTCGAATCGGTCAAGCGCTCTCGACGCTCGGGCGGGAGGAGCGAGTGCTCTTGTTGAGACGCTTCTACGCCGAACAGTCGCCGCAATCGATCGCCGAGGAGCTCGGTCTACCCGCGTCGACGATTCGAACCCGAATTCAACGCGCGCTCGAGCGACTCCGGCGGAAGCTCGACCATGCCGACTCGAGTTGGCGAGCCACCTGTCTCCTCTGGTTGGAATCTGCGATCCCGTCCGCCGACCTGGCTGGGAAGACCATCCTCCTGATGAACGTAAAGAAGTTATTGGCTCTCTTCGTCCTCATGACGCTGCTCGGCTGGGGTGGCTATGAACTGTTTGAACGAACGGTTCCTTCTCAGACCACGCGCGACCGAACCGCAAACTCGTCCGCGACAAAAACGTCCTCAGACTCGGGCGACCCCGAAGATGAATCGAGCTCACCCAACCCGCGTCGCACCGTCGCGAAAGCGCCGCTACCACCAGAACACAAGCCCGAAGCGACGAGCGCGAGCACCATCGACAGAGTCGCTCGGGTAGGCGGCCGCATCTGGCTCTCAAGTGGCGAGAGTCTCGAGGGAGACAAAGTTCGGATCGGACCACGAGGTCAATACGTCTCCTCGATCGATGCCGAGGGCCGCTTTGCCATCGACTGTCTCGAGGAGCTCGATCGGGCCGTCTACCTCGATCGCAACGGCGTCCAGACGCTGGTCGATAAGGTTCAAGCGCGATTCAGTTCAGACACTTGGCTCGAGATCGAAGTCGAGGTTGGAGAGCTGCTCGAAACGCGACTAGTTTCGTCGGTCGACCAGACCCCCGTTTCGGGTGCCTCGGTCTGGCTCTACAAAGAAACCCATACCGGGCAGGCCTCGGTCGTCGTCACCGAGTCCGGCCCCACCGGTCTCGTCAGGGCGGAGTTTCTCTCGAGCGACCAGTATCTACTTCGCATCGACCATCCCGAATTCCGCCAAGCCGAAATCGCGGGACGCCCCGCCGAACTACCGCCCGAAGTCGAGCTGCTACCCGCCGAACGACTCGAGATCGAATTCATAAATTGGCCCGGAGGTGAGTTCGAGTGGATCCAGTTCCACTTTCACACCGCCGGAATCGCGGAGCGTCGCGGGGTGGTTCTCAACGTGACCGAGGTCGCCCGCAATGTCGACTCAAGTCGCGTCGAGATTCGATCGCCGGGCCCCGGCGCGTGGTCGGTCTCATTGAGTGCTCCGGGCGACTTTCCGCGGGTGACCCGTCGAGTGCGTCTCGACGCACCGCAATCAACATCCGTCCGTCTCGAACTGCCGGCGCTGGGAAATGTTCGAGTCGTCGGCGAACTCCGGGACGGCGTCGGTCGCGCGATACCGCAGGCCGGCATTGCGATCGGACCCCGTTCGACCAATACCGACTCAAAGGGCCAATTCGAAATCGGCGGCCTTACGGCCGGCGAGCGGCACCGGGTGCGGGGGCTGTACGGGCAAGACAACGATCGCATCGAATATCCGCTCGAGCCCATCACCATCGCAGCCGACGCTCCAGGGGGAAAGCGGGGCGATGGCGAACGAATCGAGCGAGTCGATCTCTCTCTCGCCGGCTCCTTAGCCTTGGAAGTCGAAATTGCGGACTTACCCGGCTCCACCGTAGCCGAGTTTATCACGGTCAGCCTCGCTCAACTCGAGAGTCACGTCACCGCGTTTGCAGTGTGGACGACAGGCGAATCGTGCCTGTTTGAACACCTCCCGGCCGGGCGGTATCGAGTCGAAGTAAAAATCGGCTCAGAGCCACTCGCGACTCAATTCGTCGAAGTCGCCCGGAATCACCAACGGCTGATCGTCCCCTACCTCGAACCGGCTCGGCTTGTCCTCAACGTTGAGGGCGCCCCGGCGGGCGGCTTCTCGTTGATCTCACGCGAGACCAAACACGGCCCGCGCCCCCCTGCACTCACCCGCAACAAGCTTTTGGCGGAGCCCGAACACCGCACGTGGGTCGCCCTGACCAACCAGCGGGGCCTGGCGACCATCCCACCCGGCGACCTCGAGCTCTCGATTTCGGGCTCCGGAATCCAACCCTGGACCGGGCGAGTCGAGCTCGGACCCGGCGACGAGACGACCTTGAATATCCAACTCAATCCGCGCTAACGCGATTCTCGCTCTCGCGGCAACTGGGTTGAGCTTGTCCTCGAGGACCGCATGCGTTCTTATGATCCCAGAGTCGCTGCGAGTTTTCGCGGCCGGACGCCCACTCCATACTTGCCCTAGGGCACAGTAGCTGGCGGCGAAGCGGGGTGCCAGCCAATCCACCAACCACTTCACCCGTCACCCTCTCCCCGGCGCCAATACCCCCGCGCCTTATCTTTGAGACTATCCTGAGCGTCGGTCGGGCCTCAGGCCGAGAGATCAACCGTTATGACTTCATCCCCCTCTCTCCCCACAATCGGCTGGAAAGAGCGTGTCGATTTTCCCGATTGGGGCTTGCGCGGCGTCCGGGCCAAGATCGACACCGGAGCTCGGACTAGCGTGGTCGATGTTGCGACGATCGAGGAGCTCGACGACGGCCGTCTCCGCTTCGAAGTGGTCGTCCGCGCAAAACCGACGCGCAAAACCCGCTGGGTCGAAGCAACCCCGGCGCGTTCGTCAGTCGTCAAACCGAGTAGTGGTGAGCCGCAAGAGCGTCACGTCGTGACCACCCGCATCCGGGTCGGCCCGTTTGAACAAGAGATCGAATTGAGTCTCGTCTGTCGTCAAAACATGCTCTGTCGTATGCTCTTGGGACGCACCGCGCTCGCCGGCCACTTCGTCGTCGATCCCTCGCAGGCTTTTCTATTAACCGAACGCAAACTCACACCGCGGAGAGGAAAGAAATCTTGAAGCTGGCTATTCTGAGCCGATCCCCCAAATGTTACAGCTCGCAACGACTTCGCCAGGCGGCCGAGTCGCGTGGGCACCAGGTCAAGGTCCTCAACACCCTGCGCTTCTCGATCGAACTCCAGGAGGGGCAGCCCGATCTCAACTTTCGATCGAAGCCGCTGTCGACTTACGACGCGATCCTCCCCAGAATCGGTGCTTCGATCACCTACTTCGGTACTGCGGTGGTGCGGCAGTTTGAGCAGATGGACGTCTATACGCCCAACACCGCGGCCGGAATCGTCAATTCGAGGGATAAGCTGCGCTCGCTCCAAATCCTGAGCCGGCACGACATCGGAATGCCACATACGATTTTCGTCCGCAACCGCGCCGACGTGCTGCCCGCGATCGAGCGGCTCGGTGGAGCGCCTATTATCATCAAGATTCTCGAGGGAACCCAAGGGGTCGGCGTCATCCTCGCCGAGACCACCAAGGTGGCCGAAGCGATTATCGAGACGCTCCAGACGGCCAAGCAGAATGTCTTGATTCAGAAGTTCGTCAAGGAGAGTAAAGGGCGCGACATCCGCGCATTAGTCGTCGGCGATACCGTCGTGGCGGCGATGCGCCGAGTCGCCCAGGGGGAAGAGTTTCGCAGCAATGTGCACCGAGGCGGGCGCGCTGAGGCGATCGAGCTCGATCCGCGTTACGAATCCACGGCGGTCCGTGCGGCCCAGATCATGGGTCTGCGCGTAGCGGGAGTCGATATGCTCGAAGGGGCCGACGGTCCCCAGGTGATGGAGGTCAACTCTTCGCCTGGGCTCGAAGGGATCGAAGGCGCGACCCAACTCGATGTCGCCGGCGCGATAATCGAATACATGGCAAATCAGGTCAACTTCCCCGAAATCGACCTTCGCCAGCGGCTCACTGTCTCAAAAGGCTATGGAGTCGCTGACGTGGTGATTCCCGAAGGCTCCGAACTCGTCGGTAAAATGATCCAGGAATCGGGTCTTCGGGAGCGCGATATCGCCGTCCTCAATTTGCACCGCGGCACTGGAGTGATCTCCAACCCGCAAGGATCGCGAACCATCGAGGCCGGTGACAAGCTTCTCTGCTACGGCAAACTCGAGTCGATGCGTAGCCTGATCCCAACCAAACAGCGCCGGCGGCGTAAGGTGCGGGCCGAGCACCTCGATCCCGAAACTCTCAAGGAATTCGATTGAACGCCGAGCACCGGCCCAACGAGTGGTTCGGGCACCAACTCGAGCCCGGCCACCAGATATCGACGTCTTTTGTGCTCTCGCAAAGCTACACCGGCAACGATATCTCGATCCCGATTCAAGTTTGGCGCGGGCTCAAGCCGGGTCCAACGGTCTGCGTCAGCGCGGCCGTCCATGGCGACGAGATCAACGGTACCGGGGTGATCCGTCGGCTGATTCGAGAGCGCCCCTTCGAACTCGTCGCCGGAACCCTCGTCCTCGTCCCCGTGGTCAATATGCTCGGCTTCGAACGGCACGCTCGGTATCTCCCCGACCGCCGCGATCTCAACCGCTCCTTTCCGGGACGCGCCGAGGGTAGCCTGGCCTCGAGAATGGCGTGGTCTTACTTTCACCACGTGATCAAACGCTGCGACTATGGTATCGATCTCCATTCAGCCGCGGTCCGACGCACCAATTTCCCCAACGTCCGCGCCGATATGGCCAGTGAAGAGCTCGCTCCCTTCGCCCGAGCTTTCGGAGCCGAACTCATAGTCAGCGGCAAAGGTCCCAAAGGCTCGCTACGCCGGACCGCGAACGCCGTGGGTTGCAAGACTTTGATCCTCGAAGCGGGCGAAGTTTGGAAGG
>CAYZYD010000002.1:22223-23635 GCA_964482505.1 uncultured Planctomycetia bacterium
ATCGGCGAGTACGGCGTGCGCGGCGTGATCAACTGCCTGCGCTTTCTCGAGATGGTCGAAGGCCAACCGGCCGAGCCCGCTTTTCGCGTTGAAGCCGACGCGACCAAGTGGATCCGCGCCACGCGCGGCGGCTTTCTCGAGTACCACGTCGCCCCGGGAGACATGGTCGAAGTCGACGAGCCGATCGCGACCAACACCGACCTCACCGGCGAGACCCAAAATGTCCTGAGATCGCCGCGCAAAGGCATCGTCCTCGGCATGACCACGATCCCCTCGGTCGCCCCCGGCGACCCGATTTGCCATCTCGCCTTTCCACGCCGCGGCGAACTCAAACGCGCGCTCAAAGTCGTCGACGGTCTCAACGAAAACAACCTCCACCGACGAATCCGCGACGATCTCGCCAGTAACCTCCTCGTGACTCAATACAACGGAGTATAAAAGCACCCGCTTCTGCGCTTTACGCATCGCCCCGGTCCCGGTCTGGTTTTGCTAAATCCGCCTGGCCAAACCCCCACGACGACCTTAGTATCTAACGACTGAAGCCCTGCAAGTTATCTCAAGCAAAGCTCATGAGCCCCGGTAGCTCAATCGGATAGAGCACTGGATTTCTAATCCAGTGGTTCCAGGTTCGAGTCCTGGCCGGGGTGCATCATAATAGACAATAAAACAAGAGCTTATGGAACCTGTCAGAGTCCTCCCCCTCCCCTTGGATGACAACCGGATGACAACGAACTATAAAACGACGGCTCTTCGACGATATATTGTAAGCCACTCCGTTGCTACAGGTGGATGCCTTCAGTGGGCTATTTCCGACTGCTCTCTGGCGCGCGCTAAAGAGCGCAACGCGATCGGTCACACGGTTACTTGAGCTCACGGATTGTTTCGGTTGGTCAGCGGCACGCCTGGGCCTTAGCGTGGTGACTCGCTCTGCGTCGCTACTTCCGCCAGGCTACCAGTAAAGGTTGGGCCGATCGCCGCCCTGTCCTGCCGTTCACGCGCACGATCGACCCGGGTGGTTCTGAGGTGTCTGCTCCGGAGTCTGAACGACTTCTCTCATGAGCGCGCCCCAGCACAAGGGGAGGCAACGACGTATGTGAATCCTTATGAAATCGTGGGGGATCTTGTGAGAATTGTCGTTTGAGAGTTAGAGGAGATCCTACCATGCAGCTACCTACCGCGATTGTGGCCACGCTCGCACTCGCCCTCTCGGTTCTATCGATTTTTGTCTCGATGAGAGGCAACGCGCCAATCTCCCCGGAGCCGACAGCCGGCACTCTCGATCTTTCCGACCCGGCCAAGGATCAGCGGCAAGAAGATCCACGAGTCCGGAGGCTTCAGCAGACAGTCGACGGCTTGAGTCTAGCAGCCCGTTGAAAAACTCATTCCGCGCGGGAGGCCGAGCTTCCTTCGCC
>CAYZYD010000003.1:0-22250 GCA_964482505.1 uncultured Planctomycetia bacterium
GCTCCGAGGAGTGGAAATCGCGTGTTATTGTGTTCCGCTACCGCCCCGGTCGGGATCCAGTTGCTTTGGTTGTGGCACTTCTCACAGGGTCCAAGGGTCGATTGGTGCGGATCGGGGTGGCAGCCTTCGCAACCGCGCGCGACGTATATTTCGACGGGTCCTCGGTCATTATGACAACGGAGACAGGCCGCGTAAGAGTGGGCGCCGACGAGTTCAAAGCCGGTTTCGACATAGTGGTCGAACTCAAATCCATCTTTGATATCGAGCCAATTCTCGGATACGTGACACATCGAGCAGTCGGCCGGAAAGGTGCTATGCGGCACCATCGGCCCCCACTCTTTACTCCATTTATGCCGCGGTAAGATCGTCTTACAGCTCAGCCCAAAACCGATCCCGACCAGCAGCGAGACCGCAAGGATTCGGCTAGCGGTTTTGCT
Source organism: uncultured Planctomycetia bacterium (assembly GCA_964482505.1). GTDB lineage: Bacteria > Planctomycetota > UBA8108 > UBA1146 > JAJFFE01 > CAYZYD01. Next base: position 438 of record CAYZYD010000003.1, read on the forward strand.
CAGTACGGGGATCGACATCATGACAATCCTGACATTCTCTTCCGAGGGGTTTGTACCGGACCATGGTGTATCCGTCTTCGAGTTGCTCCGGCTTGTGGCAACCCGAGCAGGGCACGTTCAAGTGCGCTCCTTCGAGAGGAAACCGGGTTTGAGTTTGGTGATCGAACTGAATCACAGACCAGTGCGCACAAGAGACGTGGCAGCTTTCACACGACGGATAGTCGGTAAATTGGCCTCGGTGCACGTCGCGGTGGCATGACTCGCAATTTTGGGGCGTACCCCGGTAGCGGTTGGCGACAACCGTCTTTCCCTGATATTCGACAGCCACTTCAACATGGCACTGTTGGCAATCGGCGAACTGGTGCTGGCCGATCAATTTGTAGCCGGTCTCTTCTTCGTGATTAAACGGCGAGAGACTAAAAGTGTCGGCGTGGGGCGAATGGCAGGCGACACAATCGCGATCGAGAATTTCCGCGTCGAACTGACCCGCATGTAAATCTTGGTGGCAATCCCGGCAATTATGGGAGGTCTTGATAAACCGCCGGGCGCCGAGATCTTCGTCGTACTGATGGCAACCATTGCACGGCGTTGCGATGTGGGCCCCAGTTAATTCGTAGCGCTTACTGTGGCGTTCATGGTTGAAGGTCGTGGGGAGAAAGCGCATCGGCTCGTGACAGTCTAAACAACGCGAGTAATACGTATCGAACTGGTTGCGGTGCACATCGGTGTGGCAGCCGACACAGTTTTCCTGCTGGCGGTTGTAGGTATTTGAGGTCTTATCCGGGTGTCGTTCGAGGAACGGTAGGTCAGGATTGTGGCAGCCCGAACAGTCCACATTGTCGTGGGGCGGGCCTAGATTAAAACCGACCTGATAATGGCGCTCGGCTGTCATCTTGTCGTGAGCGCTCGTCCAATCACCTTCGGTCCCGACATGGCACTCCTCACACTTCTCTTCGAATTGTGCGTCGTGCGGTGATTGGTGACAGTCTTGACAGATGGTCCCCCGGACTTCGATGAAGGGCCAGGGACGCTCCTCGGGAGCCGCTCCGGCGCTCGGCATAATGTGACAAGCCGAACAGTCGAGATTGTCGTGCCCGCCCACGAGTGGGAAGTGGACGTTGTGATCGAAGTGAACCGTCGGATCAAACTCGTCCTGTCCGTGACAGTCATCGCAAGCGCCCGTCATTCCTCCGGCGTGGGGATCGTTGTGACAGGTTGTACAGAGTTGATCGAGCCCGAGGTAGCTGTGCTCGCGAGCGACGTGGTCGTACTTCTCGAGCCGGAACGGCTCTTTGAGGTTCTCTTCATGGCACTGAGCGCAGTCGAGTTGATCGTGCGCGCCTTGGAGATTGAACTCGACGTGGGGGTGAGTAAAAGCGTCGATCTCCTGCTCGCCCCACGAGATCGAATTGACAAGCTGGAACTTTCCTCCGAGGTGCTCCACGTGACATTCTCCACAGAGGAGCTCGCCGTCTTGAGCTAAGTAGAAGTGATAGCCGCGCTGCTCTTCGAGCTGACCTGCGATTTCTTCGTGACAGCTCAGGCAACCATCGGAAAGACCGGTCCCCGAATGACAGGAATTACAGGTGGACAGGTCCTTATCGGTGATGACTTGGGAGTGGGCTTTACTCAAATCATTGGGGATCGGACTCAGGCCGTACAAGAGACCGACCACCACAAAGATAAGGCCACTGCCGCATATTATGAAGATCCGCGAGTTGAGTAGTAGCGCGTCCATGGATCAGCTCTTCCCCAAAAGCGAAGCGAAACGCAACGCAAGCATAATATGGAAGAATACCCCGGCGAACATGGTGACCGCCAGCCAGCGGTGTAGAAAACGCCAGGTTCCGATGACTCGGCGCAACGCGTGATAACGTATGAGCACTTGACGTTCTCGGACCATCCGACGCGCAAGTATCAACACTCGACTCGCTTGGGCGGCTGAGCCAGTGCTCCTGACCGCTTGTCGGATTCTTCGGAATTCTTCTCGACTCCTCTTATCGCCACGAAGTAAGTGAAAGAGCCCTCCGAATAACTGAAAGCGCTTTTTCTTCTCTTCTCCTTCGAGAGACGTATCCGCGAGAAGCTCGGGCTTGATACCCATCGAGACGAGCTTCTTCTTATAAACTGTGAGGCGTTTTTTGATCTCCTCGATGCCCTCAGTTCCGTCGAGTCCGCTTGGGAACAGGGTCATTAGATAACGACCCGCGATCCCGCTCACGACCACGATCATCATGCTCCCCATTGAGAGAATCCCGAGGGCGGAGACGGGTTTAAAGCTCGAGTGATAGAGCACCATGAAGGGGCCGAGGAGGCCAAACAGAATATGAAAGTTGAGCCACCCCTTCACCGATCCCCACTGAAAGCCTCGGTACTGATATTTTCGCAACAGATAGATCATGCTCGCCAGCATGACAAAAGTTCCGAGAACGCCCATGCCCAGGCCGAACACCCCCGAAGGCCGGAGCAGATGGTGGTACTTGTGAAAGATGCGCTCGGTCAGCGGGAGTTGGTAGTACTCGTAACCGAGTACAAATGGGATCGGTACCGCGAGAAAGGTGACGAGGCAGATAAAGTTGAAGAGGAGCTTTGAGAGTCGAAACTTCGAACGCTCGTCGTCCTCGCGCTCGAGCTGCTCATCGATCTCGCGATCGATATCGCTCTCGACGAACTGCAAGATCCGCGCTTCTTCGAGGTGCTTCTCGTGCTCGGGAGTGACCGGACCCGCGGGTTGAAACCCGGCCGGCATCGCACCGGGAGCCGGCTGCGGTTGGGCGCCCGGAGCCGGTTGGTCGGTGTACGGTGTCGCGGGTGGTGCCGCTCCGGCCGTACCAACTCCCGATTGCAGGGTCGGCGGTGGAGGCGTGGCGGCGGTTTGGGGCGGCGCCTGGGAGGGCTGCACCGGCGAGGCTGGTTGGGCCTGGCTCGGCGGCGGCGGAGCCGGAACTTGCGGCTGAGCCAGCGGCTTCTGCACAAATCCCTGGGATTCCGGCGAACTCGGTGGCGGCGACCCTGGGGGTGGGAGCGGTTGATCGCGACGCGACGTCGGCTGGGTCCCGTGCGTCGGAGGGGGAGAAGCGGGAGGTCGGTGTGTCTGCGGCGAGGTGGCCGAACCCGGTGGAACAACCGGGGCAGATTCGTCGCTGCTCGCGGCCCGAGCCGCAGCTTGGTTCGTACTTAGAGATCCGCTGCTTTGAGGGGCTCTCCTTTGAGGTGTCGTAGGTTGAGCCCCTCTCGCGCGAGGAACCGCGGTCGGAGGTGCCGCAGCGGGTGGTGCCGCAGCGGGAGGCGCCGATGGTGATGCCACGGGTGGTGAAGCCGTTGCACTCGCGTCACCCTCGGCTTGAGCATTCTCAGCCTGCGCTGACGTCTCACCGCGCTTGAGTTCGAGCTTCGCTCCCGCCTTCAAGGCGACCTTCTGTTTGGCTTTGGCCGGTGTCTTCGGCCGCGGCGCGACGGGCTGCTTGAAAGACTCCCGATCGACGGCTGGGGACATCGGCACATCTCGGGCTAAACTCGGCGACGGGGCGGGAGCTGGTTCACCCCGCGCGAGTTGCTCAGCCGCTTCTGCGTAGGGATCGGGGGCTTCCTCCGTGTCGTCCGATCCCTCGGGCATAATCACGATGGGGATGTCTTCGCCGTCGCCGTCTGCGTCGGTCTTGCGGCGCTTCGGATCTTGAGGATCTACGGGATCGGTCATCGTCCCACCAATACATTTTGACTGGCTTGCGGACTCACCGCGCTGCCATCACCTCCGAACCGAACTCCCATCGACTTGAGCATCTGGAACGGTGGGTCACCTCCCGCAAAGACAAACACGAATGAGTTCTTGATCTGAACCTGCTTCTCGCCCGCCTCTTCGGTGACCTTGAGGGTGACCGAATCGGCGTCGATACTCTCAACCTCTGAATTGAACACGACGCGGACGGCCTTGCGGGCCGCGTACTCAGCGATCCGCTCGCGGTTGCGCTGCTTGAGTCGGAAGAAAGCCTTGCGACGGTAAGAAAGCCAGACGGTGTTTCCGCTCTGATTGGCGAGCGCGGTCGCCGCTTCGATCGCGCTATCCCCTCCACCGACTACGAGAACGTCCTCACCTTGGAAGCCCGCTGCGTCGACGAGCGAGTAGAGGACCTTCTCCTGATCCTCGCCGGGTACCCCGAGGCGACGCGGAGTGCCCCGTTTCCCGAGACAGAGCAGAATCCGTCGGGCACGGACGGTACCCGCCGTCGTGTGCACGGTGAAGTTGCCGACCTGACCCTCGATTCCTTGGAATGCAATCCCGTTCTGAATCGTGAGTCCATACTCGCGGATGAGGTTCTCGAGGAAGGTAATAAACTCCTCTTTGACAAACTCTTCGCGCTTGACCTTGCCGTACATCGGGAAGGTCAGGGCGCCGGTCAAAGTGAGCTTGCGACGCGGGTACTTTCGCACGGTTCCCCCGACATCCTCGCGATCGATCGTCAGGGTCTTGAGTTGACGCTGCGTTGCCCGAAGCGACGCCGAGATCCCCGCGGGGCCCGCTCCGACGATGAGAATATCGTAGAGATCGTGCGTGGGCGGCAACTCCGTTCGAGACGTTCGGATGCTAGTCTCGATCGCGTCGATCGCTTTGGCGCCTTGCTCGGTCGCGAGTCGAATCAGAGCGAAGCCCCCGAGCTCACCCGCGATGTAAACTCCCGGAACGGATGTTTCGAGCTGCTCGGTGAGGACCGGAATATCCGATCGGTGAGAAGTGTCCCCAAGCCCGACCTTGATCGCGTTGACAGGACAGACCGCCTCACACCGCGCGTGGCCGATACAGCGAGCCCCGTGGATCACCCGGGCGACGCCGTTGACGAGACCCAGCACTCCCTCTTCGGGACAGGCGGCAACACAACTACCGCAACCAATACAGACTTGCGTGTCAATGAGTGGGTACTGTGCGATCGGTCGATCACTCGAGTACTCGCGGGCCTCGTAGAGATCCGCAAGTGCTTCTTCTCGCTGAATGATCGCAATCTTACGTTGCCAGAGACCGATAATTCCGAGCGCGACAATAAGAAGGCCCGCAACCACGGCGAAAGCAAAGAAATCCAAGCAGCCCCCACAAACTACGAACACGAAAAATCGCGGTACGATTCCTCGTTAATTCGACCGGTCAGGCTCCATGCACAATTCGAGCCAGGTTCGAGTGGCCGGTCTTCGGACCAACGCAGAGGCGAGGCGTGACCGGCAGCATCCAGTTGATTTCAGGGCAATTCGGGATAATCGCCCGGGCTTGGGTTCACGACCCGGGCGCATCACGAAGTCACACTCTTCAAGTATCGGATGCCAGGGGCTGCAGGATTGAGCGACACGCTCGAGTATCCCGAGAGCGAGAACTCGTCGCGGTTTGTCGCAACCAACGCAGATTGTCAGCTATGGAGTTATCGGCACAAGGCGCGATAAGAGTGTGGTGTATAGAGACAGGTGACTCTTGGGGTTACTTTGGCGAGTCGCCGGGAGAAGATTGCCGCGGACAAATTGAGCTGACTTGAGCCAGCGAGCGAGTCGTCCCCCCCATCAGCATATTTCGGCATCTTGATTCTGGGCGACTCGCGTCAACTATAGATAGGCACAACCGAGCTCAATACCGAGAATGCTCAGGCCTTGTTCGCACAGTTAAAATCGCGAATGGTCGAGCGACTCAACTACCAGGGAACTTCTGAGGATTGGCAATTCTGGTGACAGCTCGAGCAGGCGCGGTTGACATTCTCAAACGCGAGACGGCTCAACTCAATATCGCGAGCCCGGAGTGCATGAATCATCGACACCGAACCCTCGTTGAGAGTAGAAGTCGCGAAATCCCAGGAGGGGATCTCCTCCTTGTGGGCCTGCTCGAGCAGGCTGCAGGCTTCGCGCAAACGCAACGCGTCTTTTTCGCTCTGCCGCCACTCCGCCTCGCTCAATTGACTCGAAACGAGCTTCTGACGCAGATCTTGGTAGGGTGACGCCACGTAATTATTCATCACCTGCTGGGGAGCGACCGTCTCAGGCGGACTCGAAGAACGACAGCCGACGACTCCCAATAGCAGCGCGGCTGATCCCGTCAGCAGTGTCACTCGAAAACTCAGCATGGACCCTCCTCGAGTCATCAGGTAAGAGAGGAATACAGTACCCGGCCCGAGAACCTGAAACCAGAGTTCCTCATCTCGGCGAGCGCGAAGGGGAGCAAGCAAAACGCAGAATATGCTGCGGAAGAGTCACTCTTTCTGTCGCAAAATTCTCTAACCCATTTCGGCTCCGCACCTCGAATCTTGTTTTCCGGAGAGAGCTGAGGTTTTAAACAAACCGCTGGCCGAGCTCGAACACTTCGGCCGATTTTTGATTTCGAGCTGGAACACTTCGCACCGGCCGCCTCGTTTCACTCGAGTTTCCATAGCGGAGACCAGAACTCTCACTCAAATTTGCAGCCCGTTACGAATAGGAGATATCTATGAAGTGGCGATACTGTGCGGTCGTCGGAGCGATCGTTACCATCGCGGTCATTTTTCTTAAGGATCCTCTCTCTGCCCAAAGTAAGCCAGACAGCGGCCCCGATAGTCAGCCAACTTCCAAGCCCAAGGAGAAAGAGCCCCACCCCGGCTTACTCGATCCGAAGAAAGCTCAGGAAAAAGCCCCGGCAACGTTCAAAGCAAAATTCGAAACGACCAAGGGGGACTTCGTAATCGAAGTGCACCGAGACTGGGCGCCCCTGGGCGCCGATCGATTCTACAATCTCGTCAAGATCGGCTATTTCGAAAACATCGCGGTGTTCCGAGTAATCCCAAATTTCATGGCGCAATTCGGAATTCACGGGGATCCGAAAGTGACAGCTCGCTGGCGTAATGCCCGTATCAAAGATGATCCTGTGAAACAATCGAACCAACGCGGTTACATTTCGTTCGCGATGGCAGGTCCAAATACACGAACAACTCAGCTTTTTATCAACTTTCAAGATAACAGCAGACTTGACGGAATGGGCTTTGCCCCGTTTGGCAAGGTTGTTCATGGAATGAAAGTCGTAGATGAGATCTACAAGGTCGGCGAAGGGGCTCCCCGAGGCCCCGGGCCGAATCAGGGGAAAATAATGCAGCAGGGGAATCGCTATCTCAAGAGCAGCTTCCCCAAGCTCGACTACATCAAAAGTGCGAGCCTCGTCAAATAGTCGCACAAGGTTTGGAGCCGTATCGCTGAACGCCACTCAACCAGAGTGGCGTTCTTCTTGATTCGGTAGCTCGTCGAGTCGTCCGTTGCGCTCGGCGAGCCAATCCAGGGCTGCTTCGAAGTCGATGTTGAGTGCTGCCATCACGATCGCGGGCTTGACCTGGTAGCGAGCTCGATTGATCAGGGAGAGCGCTTCGTGACGCTCCCGCCCCGTCACGGTCTCGACGATTCGCAGGGCTCGATCCTGGAGCTTTTGATTGGTGGCGCGAAGATCGACCATCAGATTGTCGTAGACGAATCCCGCTCGAGTCATGAGCACCGTCGAGATCGTATTGAGAACTCGCTTGGTCGCGGTTCCCGCTTTGAGTCGAGTACTTCCCGCGATGATCTCGGGCCCGGTCGCTAGCTCGACAACGTGATCGATCGTTCGGTGATGATTCCCGCCTGCAGCCGTCACGAGAATCGTCCGAGGCTTTGGCTCGAGGCTCGCCGCGTAATCGAGCGCGCCGAGGACAAACGGAGTTCGACCACTCGCGGAGATCCCGACCACGGCGTCGTCGGCTCCCAGCTCAAGCGCTCTGAGTTCAGCTATCGCCCCCTCCCGTTCATCCTCTCGGTGCTCAGACGACCGGACGAGCGCCTCGATTCCGCCCGCGATGATTCCCTGCACGCGCTCGGGGGAGACTCCAAACGTCGGCGGACACTCACTCGCATCGAGTACGCCGAGTCGGCCCGAAGTTCCCGCTCCGACGTAGATCAGCCGACCTCCTCGAACGAACCCCGGCTCGATAAGATCGATGGCCCGCTGGATCGATTCGGTTCCCGCTTCGATCGCTGCTTGAACCGTCGCATCCTCTCGAACCAGAAACTCGACGAGTTCACAAGTGGTGCGCTGCTCGAGGTGTCGCGCCCTTGGATGCGACGCTTCGGTCCCAACGGGCTCCATCTCCTCGGCAGTGGAAAGGGGGCTCGCGGGCTGCGAGCTTCCGCTGTCACCTCCGAAGCTCGCGTCTCTCAAGCGCCGCCCGGGAAGCGAACCGACCCGGCAACCGGCCACCCCCGATCTCACGGAACCGCCACCGAATCGCGCTCCGGTAACTTGAGAAAGCGTCAGTGGAACGCCGTCTTCTGCGAGCTGGGCCGCCATCGCCATGGCCATCGCTTCGCGCGCGTGAGCTGGCACGCCCCACCGATCCGAGAGTTCGACCGACTCGCCCTGCTCTCGTGCATACTCTGTCAGGGCTGCGACGAGCGCGGCATTGCGAACCCCGCCTCCCGCTAGGATCCAAGCGGTCGCGGGGGCGAGGTCGGTCAACGCGTTTCGGATTGTGCGGGCGATCGCATCGACGAGCGATCTCAACTGATCGGGTACGCTGAGCGATTCACTCGCCGCCAGCTCGACACGCTCGTCGCCGGTTCCGAGACTTCTTCCTTCGCGGCGCAAGTTGTCGAGTTGATCACCCCAAGCGCTCGCGACGGGCGCGACTCGCCCCGAGTTCGCGAGAGCGCCATCCCGATCGAAGGGGAGACCGACCAAAAGTCTCGCCCAATCGTCGAGCAGCTGGTTGCAGGGACAGATATCCCCCGCCGCGATCGTCTCGAGTTGTGCTTCGCGCTTACCGGCTCGACTCGGAAGCCAGGTGAAATTCGCAAATCCCCCGAGGTTAATGATCGCGCGCGCCCCCGACTCGCTCGGATAGAGAACCCAATCGGTGAGGGGTGTGATCGGAGCCCCCTGCCCACCCGCGGCGAGATCGGTGCCGCGAAAGTCAAACCAAACCGGAACCCCAAAGCGATGAGTGATCGGGTGTGGGTTGAGAAGCTGCCAGCTCAGCGGGGCTTGATGGTAAATCGTCTGTCCGTGGATTCCGATCGCCGTGACCTCCCCCACCTCGGGAAGCTGCTCGAGCGTCGCGAGGCAGCGAGCTGAGAGCTCATCGCGAAGACGAGTGATCTCAGCCGCAGTGTGAGGCTTCCCGCGTGAGAGCTCGAGCAATCTCGACCCGAGGTCGCCGAGGGGCTGCGAGGCAAAGGCCTCGAGATCGACTCGCGTCTCGAGACCGGTCCCGGTGATCGAGACGAGCGCCGCGTCGATCGCGTCGCAGCTCGTTCCGGTCATCAGTCCGATAAATTGACGATCCATCGCTTGTGAATCTCGCCTTCGCCCCCACTCTTGGGGAGTTGCCGCTCGTGGCCGGCTCGGTTTCCACGAGGTAGATTTAAGCAGAGACTATTGCGCGTCCGCGGCGGTGCGCAGCCAACTTTGAGGGACGTCGTTGATTACCCCGAGCTCACTGCAATCGATACGTTGAATGTCAATGCGCTGAATGTCAAAACGTGCCCGAAGACTCGGTATGACCAAAAACTCGATACGGCTGAAAGCCCGATAGCCTAGTAAATCGATGGTAGCCCCCGACCCTCACACGAGCCCAACAATCCTCGAAACGGAATTCGCGCAGAGCCGACTCAGTCGGAAGCTGCGTTCGCTGGCCTCGTTCGCAATCGGCGGCGCCTTCATGGCGTTCGGAGCGTTGATCGCCCTGATGATTCCGTTTGGCCTGATCGTCCTCGTGGTCGCCGGAGTACGCGAGCTCTTCTTCGAGAAGCAACTCGTGGCGCCCAATCCGGACCTCCAATTAGCATTCCGAACCGGAATGCAGGTCTTCGCGGCGATCTGGTTCGGCGGGTTTGTCGCGCTGGGCGTCTGGTTGTGGCGTCGAGAACAAGATCGCTGGCGACGAATCGCCGAGGGCGAGGTCGAGACCCGGACGACGGCCACCTTTCAGACCCACTCCTTCAACACCAACGAAGAGAAGCCCGAGTTCGTCAATCCCGGTTGCTTTGGGGACGATGTCGTGTCCTTCTTGCTCGATCAGCTCAAAGCGCGCGGGGCTGAGGTCAGCGAACCCGGGGCGGAAGACTTCGGCTGGTCGGGCTCCTTTCAACTCCGAGGTGGCGCGCCGCATTTCGTAATCGTGGGTTACCAAGCCGAAGATCCGAGCGGAAGCGATCGTTGGATGGTCACACTCGAGCGCCAGCGCTCCCCGATCGGATCACTGGCGCGATCACTCGGGGGAACGATCGACCGCGAAGCGGCAACTACGGTCCACGAGATCCTCAAAGGCGCCCCCGAAGTCGAGAACCTCAAATGGCACGTGGCGGAGATGCTCGACGGGATCGAGGCGTAGTGACTAGCAGCTCGGCCTCCCGCATCGAAAGCAGTTTTTCAACGGGCTGCTAGCTCGCACAAACAGAATTGCTCGAGGAAAATCCTGCGCCGATAGGCTGGTTAACCGTCTAACTCCTGACGAGAGGGGCTCTCTTCGGGAAGGACGAAAATGGCCAGGAGTCTGCGGAAGTTTCGCGGTATCGATATCAAACTCTCTCGATCTGAGTCTTATGAAATCCTTCGCTTTTTCTTTCCCCAGTCCCGTCTTCGGCCCTCAGCGGTGCGGGAACCCGATTGCGCCTTCGCCCAAGCGCTACTCGTCGAGGCGCTCGACCGCAGTAGCCGAATGGGACTCTTCGAAGCGCTTTTTCGGGAAGTGCTCGGCTGCGGCGTTGCGCGCGAATACCCACGCTACCAGACGCTCGTGGTCCGCTTTCTCAGCGAAGCACTCAGCCACTGGTTCTGCCATCTGCGGTGGCGACCCGAACGTCCGACCCCCAAGATCTATGAATCAGTGCGCGCGACGCTCGCCCTGAATTACCGGCCGATCTGGGACCGACGCGAACGCGGCGAGGGGCTCACTTACTAATCAGGCCAGCCCTACACCTTTGGCAAACGGGATGGTTGACGCGCCCCAATATCGCCGGTCTCAAGCGGAATGATGTTTCGGGGGCAGCTATCAAGTCTTGCGAACAGATATGATCCTCAACCCCGACTCTCCTTGAGGCTGGCCCCGAGTCGCTCGAGGGCTCGAACGTACCGAGCACTCGAGGTCGATTCACTCAGCCCGAGAACTTCCGCGACTTCCCCATTACTCAGCTGTTCAAAGTGGCGCATCGTGATGATTTCGCGATCTTCGGGGGAGAGCACCTCGAGGGTCTCGACGAGTCGCCCGATCTCGTCCCTTCCCGATCCAAACTCGGGTAGAGCCCGCTTCTTCGCGACGAGTGTTTCGACGATGGCGGCGCTGCTAACCGGAGGCGCCACTCCCTCCCCAGGTTGGCGATCTCGGTTGGCCACCCCAAAACTGCGACGGTAGCTGTCGACGAGTCGATCGCGGGCCAGGCCTCGCAACCAGACGTAAAGAGGAACCCCGTCGAGCCGCTCGTAGTCGGTTTGGCGTCGCAACGCGTCGAGACACGCCTCTTGAACGATCGTTGAGGCCTGGAGGCGCCCCCGAGCTTGGGAATCGAGCCGAAGATCGATAAACTGCTGCAGACGAGGGAGCAGGTTCTCGACACGCTGTTCAAACTCGGGGAGACTTTTCATAGTGCCTCAATGTGCATTAAATCTGGTGCATTAACTCTGTGCCCATTAACACAAATCCCAGGATACCTCCAAACCCAGCGGCTCCAATCCCACAGATCTCATCCCAGTGATTCCGTGTGGTGGCGCCTGCGAACGGCTCTCGAGATCCAATACTCGAGTGGTAGCGGTCTTCAAGCGAGAAAATTGTGAATCCAGCGAAAGCACCCGACCCAGGAGAGGACGACAACGTTCGACCCGTCGATTCCTCTTTAACTCTCGCCGACTTTGTCGAGCGAGCGCGATCCGCGCTCGATAGTGGCCTCGCCGTCGACCGGGGCGACTTTGTCGAAGAGCACCCCGAACTCGCCGACCAGGTCGATAATGTCATCACCGCGCTCGAGTTGTTGTCGCCGAACCGGGAGACAGATTCCAATCCGTTCGCGAGTCGCTACCGGTTGCTTCGCCGCCTGGGCCAGGGCGGGATGGGAGTGGTTCACGAAGCCTACGACGAGGTACTCGGGCGTCCCGTCGCGCTCAAGACCGTCAAGGAGTTTCGCAATAGTACAAGGCTGCGCGAGCGTTTCGAGCGCGAGATTCAAGCCGCGGCGCGGCTTGAACATCCCCACATCGTCCCCGTTTACGACAGCGGAGTCGACGGCGATTCTGCCTACTATACGATGCGCTGTATCGACGGAGTCAGCCTCGCAGAGGTGGAGGCCCCACTTGAACCGAGCGAGGTCGCTCGGATCGGTCGCGACGTCGCTCGCGCGCTCATGTACGCCCACACCGAAGGAATCCTCCACCGAGATATCAAGCCGGGTAATATTCTGATCGAGACCGACGGGCACGTCTGGCTCACCGACTTCGGCCTCGCCCGCGTGATCGACCTCTCGGGTTTAACGATGACCGACGAGTTTCTGGGCACACCTCGTTACCTCCCCCCCGAAGCGATCGAGGGTCGTTTTGAAGAAGCCTCCGATGGATATTCACTCGGAATCACCCTGCGGGAACTCGCCACCGGGCGGGCCGTCTACGACGGAGTTTCGCCCCCGGCCCTGATCCAGCAGATCCTCGAACGAGATCCCCCCACAATTCGTGATATCGAGCCCCAGTTTCCCCGAGATCTCGCTCTTATCCTCGAGAAGGCGACTCGACGTCATCCGAAGCAACGTTACAGCTCGGCGCAAGAGTTCGCGGACGATCTCGACCACTATCTCGAGTCGCGACCGATTCGGGCGCGACCCGCTTCGGTCCCCTACCGCACTCGCCTATGGGCTCGTCGACACCGAAGTTCACTGACGTTGGTTCTCTTGGCGTCGTTACTGTTCGGAGTGATCTGGGGCTGGCTGCCCGAACCGTTCCCCGATGTTTCGGGCTCCTGGTGGGTCACCGAAACCCAACAGGAAGATTCCTGCGGCGCTGCAACTAAAGTGAGTGAGTACGAGGTGACTATTGAGCAAGATGGGAAGCGGCTCCGGTTGACGACGCCGCTCGGGAAGTATGACGGCACGCTCGAGGGGAGGATCGCCAAGTGGTCGGGAGATCACGAACAGGACGGCGGGCTCTCGGAGTTTCAATGTTACGTTGAGTTGCTCAGCGACGGTTCGATCTCTGGACGCTCTTCGTGGGAATGGAATTCGTATGAAACAGGCGAAGAGTGCAAGGGCTACACTTCAATTGAAGCCAAACGCGCAGACCAGTGACGGGCCGCGGGAGAAGTGGACAAAGATGGTTGTTGTGGGTCAGGAGAGATTACCCGCCAGGGTAAGTCGATCGCGTCCGAGCTCTTTGGAAGCGTAGAGCGCCTTATCGGCTCGGTCGACCCAGGCTCGGCCCCCCTCCTTGCGCGAGCTCAGGGCGTATCCGAGCGAAATCGTCACATTGATAATCTCGCCCTCATGCTCGAACTCAAGGTTTCGAATCCTCTGAAGCAGATCGTTCGCGAGCAGGCGCGTCTCTTCGGCGGGTGCAGTCGATAAGATCGCAAACTCTTCCCCCCCGTAGCGAGCGACGAAGTCTTCAGGCCTATTAAAGACCTCCTCCATAGATCTCGCGACGGCTTGGATCACCTCATCCCCTAACGAATGGCCGTAGGTGTCATTGACCTTTTTGAAGTGGTCGATGTCACCGAGGATGAGCACGCCACTCGGAGAGTCTTCCTCAACCGTTTCTGACAATCTCTCGTCAAACGTGGCTCGATTGTAAAGCTGGGTGAGTCCATCACGTTCCGCCGATCGTTGCGCCGCGGCGAGCTTCGTCTCGAGGGAAGTGACCTGGTCGGCGAGAGTCGCGAGTTGGGACTCTTGGCGTTCTCGCTTCTGCTCGAGAACTTGGTTGACCTTCTTGATCGCGGAAAAGACCTCGATCTTCAGATCCTCCCCCGATTTGTGCTTAGCGTTCTCGTTGAGATTGTCGAGGTGCCCTCGCACCTCGCCGTCGGACACCTGTTCATCCTCGATGGCATGGGAGAAATCTTTGAGGATCAGAAGGGCGAGGTCTTGGTACTCATTGATGTTCTTCTCGACGTATTTCCGCTCGAGGGTTCGCTCAGAGGCGACGAAATCGCGAACTCCGGGCCAATCGAGCCACTTGTCGTCGAGGTCGGAGCGACTCGGAGAGCTCTCGCCGAAAAGCAGATGCGCGATCCAGCGATCACACATCGCCTGGAGGGAAGCAGCGGTTCTCGCATCGATGTCGAAACTCTGCTTACCAAACTCCTGCAGGACCGCAGCCACCGTCTGCGTCGCTTGATCGACTTTTCGTTTGGGCTTCTCCGCGGACTTTGACTTATTCAATCGAGATCTCCCTGGGATTTAAGGCACTCTCCATTGTCGGCAAGGACCGATGCGCTTCTTCATCCCAGCCCCCTGAAGTTCGTTAAATGCTCACAAATCAATAAGTAGCAGCGCCTAGCCAACCGGACGGGCCCCCCCAAGAGTGTCTTTAGAGTAGCCACCTTCCGAAAATCACTGGACCTGGTACCGCGAGCAGTAAAGATAGCGCCAGAAACGTGTGACTCTCCTGTCTGACGAAGGTGAGCAGCTATGCAAATCAAAAAGATCATGAGCTCTCCGGTCCATACGGTTCCGGTCGGAACCACTGTTGCCGAGGCCCATGAAATCATGCACCAAAACGAATTCAGGCACTTGCCGGTCATCGACAGTGCAGGCCGACTCGTGGGGATTCTCTCCGACCGCGATGTCCGTAACATTTTGGTCCCGTTTAAAGTCGAAACCGAAGAGACGAGTTGGATGCCCGATACCCGGGTCGAACTCGTCATGCGCGAGGATCCGACCGTTATCTCGCCGAGCGACGAGGTCCAGCGGGTAGTTCAAATCATGATCAGCGGGGGGTTCAACTGCCTGCCGGTCGTCTCGGGGAGCGATCTGATCGGGATTGTCACCACGGTTGATTTGATGAAAGCTCTCGCTCGTATTCTCGATTTAATCGAGAAGAAGTAGGGGTAAAGACGCTTCGGCGTTTCGAGCAGATTTCTAGCAAATCGGGTGGGCGCCCGCCCAGAAGAACCAACCACTCTCTGAGAGATCAGCAATATTAAATTTCTCGAAAGAGTTGGTAGGCTCACCGGATCTCTTCTCGAGCGGGAAGAGTTCATCCGACATAAGCGGTAGGGATTGCAAACCCGAATCCGCACTATTTTATTGAGAAGTCATGTCAGCTCGCGTAAAACAAGCGCCGCATTGGGCTGCATGGGCAATTGCAAACTCGCCCCAGAGGTCATTCCAGTTGAAGAGGTGAGCGTCGTCAGAGCTTGTCGTTTGCGAACGACCCCACTCTGTCGGAGGAGAGTCTCTGAATTCAGCTCGAATGAACCTCGTGGGCGCCTGGGTTTCTCGGAAACCCCCATTCGATGAAAGCGAGGAGACGATGTATTTGGTACCTAAACTCATCTGGGGACTCGTCGCGGGCTGCTTAATTGCAGCCGCGACGACGTCTGTCGAAGCGCAAGAAAAGTCGGCCGGTACGGTCCTCGGGGGCGGCGGTGGTGGGATCACGCTTTGTAGCGGCGATGCGACCAACCTACTCTACCCTCTCGACGCCACTTACATGCTCGTCGACTTCTTCGGTGACGGGCCTTCGGGAAGTGGACCCGCACAGGGCCCCGACCAACACAACGATGACGATTCCGCGTTTCTCGCCTTGCCGTTTACGTTCGATCTCTACGGTGATCTCTACTCGAGTTGCTTCATCAACAACAACGGTAATATCACCTTCGGGCAGCTCTTCTCCTCGTTTATCCCCGTCGGTTTCCCCGACCCGTTGATCCCTCCGATGATCGCTCCGTTTTGGGGGGACGTCGACACCGGCAATCCGACGAACCCGGTCGGCGACGTCTTCTTTCGGTTCTTTGACTCCGACGGTGACATCGACGTTGACACTCTTGTGGTCACCTGGGACAACGTCGGCTACTTCAACGAGAACAACGATCTTCTCAATACTTTCCAAGTCGTCATCAGCGACGGCTCGAATCCGCTACTCGGCGTCGGTAACAATGTCGCTTTCTGTTTCGACGACATGTGTTGGACGACGGGCCAAGCCTCGGGAGGCATCGGTGGCTTTGGCGGAACTCCCGCGACGGTAGGTGCCAATCGCGGGAATGGCTCCGAGTTCTTTCAAGTCGGCCTCTTCGATCAGACTGGCGACGCCTACGACGGCCCGCTGGGCATGAATGACGGAGTCGACTTTCTCGACGGCCAGTGCATCTTCTTCAATACCTCGACAACGACCACTAATCTCGATCCGATCATCTCGGGCCTGCCCGCGAGCGGGAGCGTGACGTTGGGGGCGACGACTGACCTCCTCGATCTCGACGTCCAGTTCTTGAGTCCCGAAGCGGGGCAGACGACGACAGTCGTAGTGCAAGACCTCGACAACGCACAGGCTGCGGGTCTTCAGATCGTTAATACTCCGGGTAACACGGCCCTGGTTTCGCTCGAGTGGGCGCCTGATTGCGGCGACGTGGGAACCTACGAACTCGTTTTTGTCGCGACCGACGACTTCGTGCCCGCGGGACAATCGACCGCGACCCTCGAACTCGTCGTCGAGCCGTGCGGCGATATCCAGATCACCGAAATCCGCGCCGCCCAACCCTCGACCGACGAAGACGAGTACTTCGAGATTAGCGGCCCCGCCGGTCTCAGCCTCGACGGCTTAACATACCTTGTTATAGGAGACGGCGCCCCGCCCCTCGGAAGCGGAGTCATCGAAGAGGCGATCGATCTGACAGGCTTCTCGATCCCTGCCGATGGCGTCTTCTTTGCCGCCGAAGACTCGGATACCTTCGGGGTTGCAGCTGACATTTTGGTCAACCTCAGCTTTGAGAATAACGACAATGTGACCCACCTGCTCGTCGGGGGCTTCACCGGTTTTGAGGGCGACGACCTCGACGCCGACGACGATGGCATGCTCGACGCCGCTCCGTGGAATCTCGAACTCGACTGCGTGGCGATCGTGGGCAATCTGGCCACGGGTGACCTGATCTACTGCTCGACCACAGTTGGCCCTGAAGGTCCCTTTGTGCCAGGACACGTCGTCCGCTGCCCCTCGGGTGACTGGGGGATCGGTCCCTTCTCGCCGAGTACAGGCATCGATACGCCGGGTTCGACCAATGTGTGCGAAGACTGTAATGAGAACATGATCGAGGATCCGGTCGAACTCAATACGGTCCCGGGCATCGACTCGCAACCCAACGGCGTGATCGACGAGTGCGAACTCGGTCGCGATTTCATCCGCTCCGACGCAAATGCCAACGGCGAGGTGACAATCGCGGATGCCGTCCGGGTCCTCCAGAACGTCTTCTTTGGCGTATCGCTGATTTGCGAGAAGTCGGCGGACGCAAACGACGATGGATCGCTCGATGTCGCCGACGGGGTGATGATCCTCAACGTACTCTTTAATGGAATTAATCCGCTCGATCCGTTTCCGGCTTGCGGGCAAGATCAAACCCTCGACGCTCTGACCTGCGACGACTTCCCGATTTGCCCGTAGCAGTCCGCATTACTGCGAAGCGGTAAAGACCCCAGATCGCGAAAGCGGATTCGATCCGTCACGGCAAAGCTGGTCTGGTCAAATCCGTTTCTTCTGGGCCTGAACCAGGCCTTGCGAATTCCCGCTATGCGGAAGGAATAGCAGCGGTTTAGGTGGAGGTCGGTCACGAGTTGAGGCCGGCAATGCGGCCTCAACTCGGAGTACCTTAACCGTCGAGCCACAAGAAATTCTCCACTCTCCATGCGCGGTTCGGGCTCGAAGCTCGGATCGCGCATTTGTTTTGAGTCACCACACTTTCCAAGACGCCGCACCCTCACGGTCTCGATCACGCCCGAGAGCAAAATTTCACATATCCGCTGTCGGAGAGACTGGGCTTCATTCGCAGTGGGAACTGGACGAGCAGGGTTGCTCGCGCCGAGCGGGTGGGTTCCCGCACAGTTTCCTAGCGAAAGGTGAGCACAATGTTTTGGGTGAGAATTGGTTTCGTCGCACTTCTTTTGGCCTCAGCACCGGTTGCCGCACAGAGTTACGTCTTCTCGGTCGGTGATGTCATGGGTATGCCGGGCGAAACTGTCAATGTCCCGATCACGTTCGAGACGGGCAATGGGCAGGTGAGCGAGGTCTACTTTTGGTTCTGCTACAACGCAGCGGAGATCGACGTCGTCGACGTCAACGTGGGCTCCGATATCGCGGAGGAGGTCCAGGACTTTGACTTCACGCTCGGTCCCAACTACTTCACTGTCACGATCGATTTCGGCGACAACCTGATCCCCGCCTTCGTTTCGGACGTTGAGATCGCAACCTTGCGGATCGAACTCAATGGTAGTAACGGCAGTCTTATCGCCGCAAGCTGCCCCGGGATTGGCGGGCCCTTCTCGGTCGAAGTGGAAAACGGCTTTGGTGGGGTGGGAACTGGCTACCACTCTGGAGCGATCGAGATCGGCCCGGTCAATGTTGCGGGTCGCCCCGTGATCTTCGACGGCGAGCGCAGCTCGGGACTTAATGAAAGTACCGAAGCCCTCTACCAGGCGATGCATAACAGCGGCATGAACCCAATTATCATTCAGAAGCTCGATATGGACCGATTTGTCGGAATGCCTCAGTCAGTCTGGGCGATGTGCGGGACTTTCCCGAACAACCACATCTTGTCAGAGCTCGACGGAATCTTCCTATCGAACATGGTCTTCCAGGGAGTCGACGTCTATATCGAAGGCAGCGACGTCTTCGCTTACGATCCGCCGACCCTTTTTCGAGACTACGACGGAGTTGGTTTTTCGACGGACGGCGACGACTCATTCATCGGAATGAATGGCGCGAACTTCGGCCCGCTCCAGCTCAGCAGTTTCTCGAGTAGTTACAGCCAGGACAATCTCGGTCTCGAATACACCGATCGTTTGACTCCGGCGGATTTCGACCTCCCGGGACCGAACGCCGGGGTCATCTGGCGAGACAACGGGGCGGGCGGCGACACGACTGCCTACGCGACGGGGATCTTTTACAACACCAGCGGATCCTGGGGACAAGTCATCGCGCAGAGCTGGGAGTTCGGCGGCTACAACGGTGTTAAGAGTGCCCTCCTGCAGCAATATCAGCTCGCATTCGGAAACGCGAGCCTGAGTTTCGACCGCGGGGATGCCAACGCTGACGGATCCCGGAATCTGGCAGACGCCCTCTTGATCCTCTCCTACGTAGGCGGCGACGGCTCGCTCGGCTGTCTCGACGCGGCGGACACGAACGACGACGGCAGCGTCAATATCGCCGACGCAATTTACTTCTTGAACTACCTCTTTAATGGCGGCCCCGACACTCCCGGACCCACCTGCGGTCAAGACCCCACGGCCGACTTCCTCGGCTGTTCGACTGGAACCCCCTGCCTCTTCTAATTGGAACTTTACTCGAATAAGTTCTCAACCCAGAAGAGCCCCTCCCGCAAAGCAGGAGGGGCTCTTTTGTTTGTTGCAACTGTCGAGGCGACTTATGCGCTGACATTCCAGCCACCGTCACCCTTATGGAACTCGAAGCTCTTTTGAGTCTTGACCCGATCTCCTTTGTTCACCTGTTGACGCCCAAAGGGCCCCGCATCTTTAAAAAGAACATACGGCATATTCGGATCCCAATATCCGCTTTCCAACAACTCGAGCTCAGCCTCGCAATCGAGAGCGACGATAGACTGTCCCGCGATTTCAGCCTTCTCACGTTTGAGTTCCTTGAAGGAGACCAGCTTGACCTTACCAGCTTCTCCCCCAAACATACCCTGACTGCCTCGGCCTTCCTCAATGCGCTTCTCAAACTCCTTCCGCGCGAGCGACTCAAAGTTCGATCCCCCACAACCCAAACTCACCAATCCGAAAAACAACAAATCCCAGTGTAATCCGCATCGACCGTTCCTTCCTACTGACACGCTTGATGCACCTGAGCCATCACTTTGAATCGATCCCGAACACCCTCCTATAAGAGGTGAGGGCAACAGCCAGTAAGATGAAGGGAGGCAAAAGAGAGCGGCGACGCCTCAATCATCGAAGCGCCGCCGTTAACTTATAGAGCTACAGCGATTAAGAAAAACCGGCAAGAACCTCAGGGATGGGGGTTCTCGTCACCAAGTTCGACCTCATGGCCGAGCTCAGCGAGGAGCGTTTCGATCGCGTCGTCGAGTTGCTTGCCTCGGACGTTCTTAAAACGAATCTTGCCCTGGGCATCGAGGACGTAGATCGTCGGCCAACCCGACACATTCCAAGCGGTCGAGATCGGACCCGAGGTGGTTCGGTCCCAAAACGAACGCCAAGTGATGTTCTCTTCCTTAAGAGTCTCTTTGAGCTTTTCGCGGTCGGGATCGCTATTCACGCCGATGATGGCAAAGGGTTTATCTTCGAGCTTCTTCACGAGCGACCGCTCGTGAGGGTACATCGCTCGACAGGGGCCTCACCAGTGCCCCCAAAAGTCGAGCACAACGACCTTGCCACGATAGTCACTGAGCTTGAACTTCTCACCGGCAATGTCTTCGCCTTCGATCTCAGGGGCGACAAGCCCAATCCGCAGATTGCGGTATTCGTAGAGATCTCGGGCAGCTTGCTCGCCGAGCGTTCCCCGGTAGTGCTTGAGATCAGCAAACTCCTTTTGAACACGCTCGAAGAGTTTCTCCGCTTCGCTACCATTCTCAGTGCGCGCTATCCGTTTAGCCAGGGTATAGCACGCTTGACCTCGAGCCTCTCGGCTCGGGCTCTTTTCAAGCACTTTACGTAGAAACTTATCGACGCTAGCCCCTCGCGTGTAGACGAGCCCTTGACATACCGAACCGAGCTCTTGCGACTCGATATGGTGCTTTTCGATCAGCGAAAGCGTCCGGTCCGTGTAGACCCCTCGCCTATCTTGACGACTGATCCAAACCAGCGCCTCAAGACACGCCTCATGCTTGGGCTCTTCCTCAATAATCGGCCAGAATTGCTCGATAAAGCCGGCCGGCTCGGGGTACTTCTCCTGGTAGACCTTATTCCGCTCCTCAGGCTTGGCCTTATTCATGGCCTCGTAATATTCGGCAAGCGCCGCATCGTACGCCTTTTGGATCGTCTTCACTTGCTCCTCGATCGACGGTTCGTCGACGATCGCACCGGTACAAAAAAGCAGAGCGAGTATGAGTTTCATTGCACCTCCTTTGCGAGCCACGTACTTTGACTCAAATTGGTTTGAGTTCTCCTCAATTCCTTCTGACCACTATAGTACCAATTCCGTTGTCCAGCAAAACACAGGGCCAATCAGGTTGGGAAGTGACGTGGACGTTAAAATTGGCCTCGGAGTTTGAAATCGCCTGGCAGTCGGTTGCTACCCAACTCACCGTCCCACGACCACGTGAACACCGGCAGCAGAAGGATCGCGGCTATCAACGCGGTAATCGCCCCATTTTATCTCAAAGACCGAACGCCAACCGACGCACCGAGGAGTCCCGTCTCCGAATCCACCCATTCGACTGCGCCTGAGCGCCCTAACCCTTCCCCGCCTAGTGTCCACTCGACCGAAGAAACACCGATTCGGTACCGACTTCCTCACAGTCCACTAGCGAGTACCCGCGTCGCTCAAACAAAAAGCCCGATGAGCAGTACGGTCCAATGAAGTCTCGGCTGCGAAATCTCCCCATAACTTAAATCTTCGGAGCCGAAAATCGTCAGAAGATCAAAAAAAATGGGCCCACCTGGACTCGAACCAGGGACCGGCGGATTATGAGTCCGATG
>CAYZYD010000004.1:0-20983 GCA_964482505.1 uncultured Planctomycetia bacterium
CCAACCCGGTCGCTGGCCCGAGCTCGAGCGCGCGCTGGTCGACTTTGGCATCGAGAATACTGTTGCGGTTCCCGTGGTGACCGCGCGGCTTCGCTCGATCGATGGAAAGAGTGTGGCCGCGCGGGCGCAGGAGCGCGCGGAGAACCCGGTTGCGGTGAGATTTTTAACACGCGAGCAACGCATCACTTGGCGCGAGGAACTCCCTGAAGACAACGTCATTATCGCGGGCAAGCTCTGGTCCGATCCGGAGTGGCCGGAGCTCAGCCTCGAAGAGGGTTTTGCCGAGGATTGTGGGGCACGAGTTGGCTCTCGCGTGGTCTTCGATATTCAAGGTCGCGAGATCGAGTTCGTCGTCACGACGATCCGCACTGTGAAATGGCGCAGCTTCGGCATCAACTTCTTCATCATGGCCGAACCCGGGTCGCTCGACGCGGCTCCCCAGTTTCGCCTCGCGGGGATCCGCGTCTCCCCCGAGCGCGAGCCCGAACTCAAACGACTGCTCTCAAGAGAGTATCCCGGCGTGCCGGTGATCTCGATTCGGGCAATCGTCGATCAGGTCCTCGGACTCCTTGCGCAAATCGGGCAAGCCGTCGGGGTGCTCGCGGGCTTTTCGGCGTTGACGGGTTGGCTCGTTCTGCTCGGGGCGATCGCTTCCACTGGGGTCCGGCGCAAGCGAGAGGTCGCACTTCTCAAGACACTCGGGGTGCATCGCCGGCGTATTCTCACCGCGATGGCGCTTGAGTTTTTGACTCTCGGGCTCGCCTCGGGGTTGATCGGGGTCCTCGGCGCCAACTTGCTGAGCTGGGTGGTGCTGACTCAGGTCCTCAGAATCGAGGCCGCGATTGGCTACTGGCCAATTGCCATACCAATCTCGATTGCAGGTTGGGCATTGGCCGCGCTGGTGGCGGTGGTGGGGGGGTTGTCGGCGAGTCGGCGCGCCTTTTTGGTGCCGCCGCTCTCGGTCTTTCGATCTCCTTGATCGGCGTGTCGGCCAACCAGAGCAGAACGAAGCCTGAGAAGATGACACATACGATGACGGCGGCGGCGCAAGCGTCGATAGTCATAGAATCCTCCGGTAAAAGGGGCGTATAGACATTCTTCGGCGCGCCTTGCTCTCCTCTTTCTCTGTTTTTCACGATTCCGAGGGGTCGCGAGACATCGCACGCTGGTTGATACCCTTTGCAAGGCTCGGGCGAGCGATCTATGGTGAGGTCGACGTCGGCCGCGGTTTGGGCCGCGACGTGTATGGATGGGCTTGCCCGCGCTTTTTGTTCGGGCGGTGAGCAAAGGACTCGAAGATGTCGCGACGGATCACCAAACTCTTGTGCGCAAATCGCGGAGAGATCGCGATTCGGGTCTTTCGCGCTGCGACCGAACTCGGGATCGATACGGTCGCGATCTACAGCTATGAAGATCGCGTCCACCTGCACCGCTACAAGGCGGATCAGAGTTTCATCGTCGGAACTCGAGCCGATCCAGTCGGAGCCTATCTCGACATCGAGGCGGTCATCGAGATCGCTCGCGAAAACGATGTCGAGGCGATCCATCCCGGCTACGGCTTTCTCTCCGAAAAGGCGGATTTCGCCGAAGCGTGTCGCGACGCAGATATCCGGTTTATCGGTCCCTCCGCGGCGGTGCTGACCGCGCTCGGGGATAAGGTCAAGGCGCGCAAGGTCGCGATCGAGTGTGGAGTCCCCGTGATTCCGGGGACCGAAGATCCCGTCAAGTCCGCCGAGGAAGTCGAGCGCTTTGTCGAGCAGCACGGGCTACCCGTGATTGTCAAAGCGGCCTACGGTGGGGGTGGGCGGGGAATGCGTATCTTGCGCGATTCAAAAAATATCGCCGCCATGGTGTCCGAGGCGCAGGCGGAGGCGGAGAAGGCGTTTGGAAGCGGCGAGATCTTTGTCGAGCGCTACCTCGAGAAGCCACGTCACATCGAGATTCAAGTGATCGGAGACCACACCGGCGAGGTGCGACATCTCTTTGAGCGCGACTGCTCGGTGCAGCGGCGGCACCAGAAACTCATCGAGATGGCCCCCGCCGTCAATCTCGACCCCGAAGTGCGAGAGCGACTTTTCGCGGATGCGGTCAAGATCGCACGCCATGTTCGCTACACCAACGCGGGGACCGTCGAGTTTCTCGTTACGCCGGACGGCCGCTACTACTTCATCGAGGTCAACCCGCGAATCCAGGTCGAGCACACCGTGACCGAGCAAGTGACGGGGATCGATCTCGTGCAAGCGCAAATTCGGATCGAAGAGGGGGCGACCCTCGACGAACTCGATATCGATCCGAAAACTTCAAGGCCGCGCGGCTATGCGATTCAATGTCGGGTGACCGCCGAGGATCCGACCCGTGATTTTCTCCCCGATACGGGCCGCGTCGAAGTCTACCGAACCGGTTCCGGGTTGGGCATCCGTCTCGACGGTGGCTCGGGTTATTCGGGCGCCCGAATCTCGGCCTTTTACGATCCGCTGCTCGTCAAGGTGACGGGCTCGGCGCGTACCTTTGAAAGCACTATGAGTAAGCTGAGGCGATCACTGGCCGAGTTTCGGGTGCGCGGGGTGAAGACGAACATCCCCTTTTTGAGAAACGTTCTGGTTCACCCACGTTTTCACGCGGGTGAAATCGACACGACCTTTGTCGACACCACCCCTGAGCTCTTCGAGTTTCCGCCGCGACAAAACCGGGCCCAAAAGATCTTGCGCTATCTCGGCGACCTTGTGGTCAACGGCCCCTCGGTTCCCGGGATGCAACCCGCCTCGGTTCCCGATCGCGAACCGCTGGCCTTGCTGCCTTCGACCCCACCGGGTTCTCCTGGGTGGCGGGAGCGGCTCGAGCGAGACGGGCCCGAAGCGTTTGCCCGGGCCATCCGTGAACACAACCCGCTTCTTATCACCGACACCACTTGGCGCGACGCCCACCAGTCGCTGCTTGCAACTCGGGTTCGGACTCGCGATCTCGTCGCGATCGCCCCCGCCACCGCAGAGCTGCTCGCGCCAGCGCTGAGTCTTGAGATGTGGGGAGGAGCTACCTTTGATGTCGCCTTGCGCTTTCTGCGCGAGTGTCCCTGGCGGCGTCTCGAACAGCTCCGCGAACTCGTGCCCAATATTCCTTTTCAGATGCTTTTGCGGGGCGCCAATGCGGTCGGTTATACGTCGTACCCCGACAATGTCATCGAGAAGTTCATCGACGAGTCGTTCCGGCGCGGCATCGACATCTTTCGGGTCTTCGACTCGCTCAATGACATGAACAACATGCGCCTCGCGGCCGAGACCGTCCTCGAGGTGGGAGGTGTGCTCGAAGGGACAGTCTGCTACACGGGGGACGTCTCCGACCCCCGCCGCACGAAGTACACGCTCGCCTATTACCGCGATATCGTCGGCCAGCTCGTCGAGCTCGGAGTGCACACGCTTGCGATTAAAGACATGGCGGGACTGCTCAAGCCGCGCTCAGTCACCCAGCTGGTCGAGGCGATTCGGAGCGATCACCCCGACCTCCCAATCCACGTCCACACCCACGACACCGCCGGCAATGGCGTTTCGAGCATGCTCGCCGCCGCCAAAGCGGGGGCCGATATCGTCGATCTCGCGCTCCCCTCGATGTCGGGGCTGACCTCGCAACCCTCGATGGGTGCCCTGGTGGCGGCACTCGAGGGAGACTCGCGTGAACCCGAGATTAGACGCGACCATCTGCAGCGGCTCGACAATTACTGGGAAGACGTGCGCATGGCCTACGCGCCGTTTGAATCGGGTATCAAGAGCGGTAGCACCGACGTCTACGAACATGAGATGCCGGGCGGGCAGTACACCAATCTCAAATTTCAGGCGCAGGCGCTCGGTCTGACCGGTCGGTGGACCGCGATCAAGCACGCCTATGCCGCGGCGAACCGGCTGCTCGGAGACTTGATCAAGGTGACTCCGTCGTCCAAGGTTGTCGGTGATCTCGCCCAGTTTATGGTTCAGAACGACCTCGACGAATCCGAAATGGTCGACCGGGCCCGCGAGCTTTCGTTTCCCGAATCGGTTGTCGACTTTATGCGTGGAAGTCTCGGTCAGCCCTACGGTGGCTTTCCCGAGCCCTTGCGGGCGGGTGTACTCAAAGGGGAGAAGCCACTCTCTGGACGGGCCGGCGATGCCCTGCCGCCCTACGACTTCGACTCAATCGCGGAAGAGCTCGGCGTCGAGCTATCTGAAACAGATCTGCTCTCTTACGCGCTCTATCCCAAAGTATTTCGCGACTACCTGAGCAGTCGCGAGGAATACCACGATCTCTCAGTTCTACCGACGCGCTACTTCTTGTTGCCGATGAAGGCGGGCGAGGAGATTGCCGTGGAAATCGAACATGGCAAAACTCTGATTATCAAGCTCGAAGCGCTCGGCGAACTCAACGAGCGCGGCGAGCGCGCGGTGTTCTTTGAGCTCAATGGTCAATCGCGCGTAATCCAAGTCGCTGATCGGGCCGCGGCCGCCGAGAGTGTCGTACGCGAACGCGCCACGAGTGAACCGGGCTCGCTCGGGGCACCGATGCCGGGCGAGGTCACTCAAGTGCTCGTGAAAGAGGGAGAGCGCGTCGAAGCTCAACAGCCTCTCGTCGCGCTCTCGGCGATGAAGCTTGAGACCAATGTGCAGACACCGATACCGGGAACGGTCAAGCGGCTCGCGGTCCAAGTGGGGGATCTCGTTGAGGGAGGCGATCTCCTCGCCGAGATCGAACCTATTTGAGGCGATCAGCCCACCCGAAAACTCATTCGGCGCGGGATGCCGAGCTTTCTTCGCCCGGGGCCCCCCGGCGAGACTTCGAAGTATGACCAATACGCCTAACGACTTCTCGCTACGCGGTTCGCGAATAATGCGGCTGCTAGGGAACGCGAACCTTTCCCACGCAACTCTGGTTGGATAGAGTCTCGGTGAGGTCGATAGGAAATTGTGGAGTTTGAACTATTCATGAATCACCGCACCCGTCTTGCTGACCCTTGTTTCAAACCATGGTGTCGAATGACGATTTGGGCTCTCTGCTTCGGGGGGCTGACGCTGCTGACAGGTTGCTTCTCGCTGACGCGCTCGTGGTACGCGCGGGGTCAGCGGTTCGATGCCGAGCTGCGCGAGTTCACATTGATTCAAGAGAATCGCACCGGCACTTATCTCGGAGTCCAGCGCGGCGAGGAGGGCAACCCTTACTACGTCTATTACACCGAAGCCCTGCTCGACCCCGAAGGCGGGCGAGCTCTCCAAATCTGGATTCCCGCGATCAACCCCAAAGAGGTTCGAGCTCGGCTCTTGGAGGTAGAGCTTTCAGAACCTGA
Organism: uncultured Planctomycetia bacterium; assembly: GCA_964482505.1. Lineage (GTDB taxonomy): Bacteria > Planctomycetota > UBA8108 > UBA1146 > JAJFFE01 > CAYZYD01. The sequence goes on from CAYZYD010000004.1 coordinate 5,306, forward strand.
AGGTCCGGCGGTTACGGTTCGGCGGCACTGGGATGAAAACGAGCCACCCGAGCCGCCGGATCAAGCTGAGTATCCCGCTTATATCGCGGTTGACTTCATCACGGCTCAAAAGGCTTACGGCGAATGTATCGTCAGTTACCTTCACTCAACATCGCCTGGCGCGGGCAAACTCGAGTTTGAGCGTCGTATCGCCTGGGCGGAGGTTGACCTCGGTCGGGTCAAACGGTCGGGTTCGGCGCGGGTCTGGCGTTCTTTCGGGTACTTGGGCACTGTCCCGACCGATATTATCTTGATGCCCCTCCAGTTAGCCTTGCACTTTATCCATCTCTACGGGAGTTGATTCTCTCTTGGGTTACTCTCGTAAACTCTCTTTTTGGCGACGGGACCCGTACGCGTAGGCGTAGAATCCAGGCGAAACCCAGCTCTGAGAACTCGACTTATGAACATTCTTGCCCCGATCTTTGAATGATATGGCTCGAGCGCGTCGGTTAATCCGTCAACCCTTGCCCCGTGTTTCCCCAAAACGCTTCCACTTCTTGCCCAATTCGTATTCAGCGCCACCGGCTCAAATTCAAAGATTGCGCTTCTAGCCCCGGTTCGGTTGGGTCCAAAAGCAGAACTCGCGTTGCGTGACGGATATTACTCCACTCTCAAGCGCACTACGGCGGCGATAACTCCCGCTGTTGACGGGGTCTCACGAACCTTATACTCGACGCTTGAGCGACCGGTTGGGGTTACCTGGTTTCGGTGATCGAGAGCAGAAAAAACCGGGAACTCGTGGTGGGTTTGTTTCGATGGAGACGCTTCAGTCGAGACAGATGGGTCGATCAATTGAGTTTTCATTCTGAGGTGAATCATGGTCACTTCTCGTTTCCGCGCGAGTTTGTTCCTCGCGACTCTTCTCAACTCGGTTGCGCTCGCTTTCGGTGAAAAGCAGAGCCTCGAAGACCAAGGACTCTCGGGTGACAACCCCGAGCTCAAGGATCTCTGCCGAGTGGAACTCGTCGCGGGTCAAGGAGCGTTGCAGCCCGGTTCGCGTATCGCGCTCGCGCTCAAGCTCACGATCAAGCCGGGCTGGCACACCTATTGGCACAGCCCGCGGGACGGAGCCGCGGCGCCAAAGGTCGATTGGAAGCTCCCCGAGGGATTTGTGGCGAGTGAGGTTGTCTGGCCCGTACCGCACCGACAAGACGACGATGGGTTTATCTCCTACACCTACGAGAAGACCACCTACCTCGTGCGCCAAGTTGAAATCCCCAAGTCGCTCGACCAGCCGGTCAGAATGTCGGCCACGGGGCGAATCGTCGTCTGCCGCGAGATCTGCATCCAAGTCCCCTTCGAGGTCGAGTTAACTCTCAAGCCGGCTGATCGAGCGATCCCCGAGAAGAGCCCCGAGGCCGCGGCCATCGCTGCGGTCCTCAAGGCAGCTCCCGAGAGACTCGCGCGGACGGCGAACAGATATCAGCGCGGACCGCTGGCGGGGTATCAGTTCGAGCAGAGGCTCAATGAAATCGAAGGCTCTTCCCCGATCTGGAATGTGACCTTCCGCCGAAAGCCCGAGGCTTCGAGGTCCACTCCGCACCTTGACTCGGGCTTGGCGATCAGCGCTTTTCCCTTCGACCTCGATTACGCCCGGATCGGCGAGCCCGAAATCACGCGGGACGGAGACGAATTGACGCTCGCTTTCCGTATCGATCTGCGGGATGAACCCCTCGAGCGGGTGCAAGACAAGCTCAGAGCGCGTCTCGTTCTCGAGCGCGTCCAAGCCGCGACGAGTCAACCGCAGTCTCAAACCACGCAACCCCAGAAACCCAAACAAACCCGCGAGGTGGGACCGCACTCGGTGTGGTCCTACGAACTCCATTACCGCGGCTCCCCCTGAAATCGGGTCTGCCGCCCAACGGATCGCAAGGAGGTTCTATGAACCGCAAGTTTCTCGCTGCTGTCTGTGCCATTGCGTTTGCTACCCTCGGTCAAGTCGAGGCTCAATCCTCAAAGCCTGAAGGCAAAGAGAAGATGGACTCGATCGAGTTCACTCTCAAAGACACCGAAGGAAAGACCCACTCCCTCTCGAAGTACAAAGATAAGATCGTTGTGCTCGAGTGGATCGATCCGGCCTGTCCGGTCTGTCGTCGTCACGCCAAAGAGGCGACGATGAACCACATGGTCCAGAAGTACCAAGAGAACAAGAAAGTGGTCGTCTTTGGCGTTCTGAGTAGTCGTATCACCGACAAAGATAAGATGGCTGAGTTCAAGAAGTCGCAAAAGCTGACCTACCCGATCCTCGTCGACTCATTCGGTAAAGTATGGCGGAACTTTGGGGCTGAGCGAACTCCCCACATGTTTGTGATCCACAAGGGCAAAGTTGCCTACCAAGGTGCGATCGATAATGACCCGCAAGGGAAGATGGAAGACAAGAAGCGTCAAAACTACGTGGTTAAAGCGGTCGATGAACTGCTCGCCGGCAAATCGGTCACGACCAAGAAAACCAAACCCTACGGTTGCTCGGTCAAGTTTCCTCCCGAGAAGCCGAGTGGTGCTTAACCTGCATCTAGACCTGCATTAACTTGTAATTAAGTAAGAGGGGGATCCTGCGGGATCCCCCTCTTTTCGTGGAGAGAAGCAGTGCTGCCAAGACTACTTATCAGCAGCCCGGCCAAAAACTCACTCCGCGCGGGAAGCCGAGCTTCCTTCGCCCAGCCCCCTGTCGGGCAAGTGATCTTCACCGGCTGGCTCTCCTGGAAGTGCCAAGCCCGCACTCACGAGTCCGCCGCGTCCACCCCCGGGACCAGCGACCCTGCCGCTCGCTCGATCCGGAGCGAGCGGATCTGATAGGCCGGGAATACCGCCGTCAAAAGCACTGACATCGATGGTGCCTTGAACTACCGCACCCCCCTCAAACCGGAGCGGCTCTGAGCCAACCGCTCGCAATGTCACTCCGGGCGCAATCAGCAGTTCCGTTAAGAGAAACTCGAGCGGAGCTTGCCGGTGAAGATCGATTCGCCTATTGGGTTCTTGATCACCCCGGTGTCGGTGTCGAGCTCGAAAACCCTCGAAGGGAAATCGCTTCGCGGAAGGAGTTCGAGCGAACCCTCGAGAGCATGAGATCAAGAACGAACGCACGAGTTTCGATCGGATTGGCAATTCGCGTCGGTTGGTAAGCGCGGCGAAGTCTTGGACTTCGAGCCTCCTGCAGCGTGGGGAATCGAGGGACTTTAACCACGAACTTGACAGGCTCGAGAGAAGAGGGCACACTCTTCTTGGTTTTGGAGTCCAAAACGAGATTCCGGCACTCGCGTCAACCGTACTCGAGATCGCAGCGGGTCTTGGAAGTCTCCTCGCTAAACGAGCGCGAAAGCGCCGAATGATAGGAATGGGAAAGTGACCCAGCCTGAGGATCTTCATCGCCGAATCGCCGACGCGCTCGCCCGGATCGGGAGTTTGAGTCGCTCGCGAGAGCTCTACGAAGCTCTCGGGGAATCGCTCTCCTTTCTCCAAGCCCGCGCCCTGATCGCACTGCTTCGGCGCCGCGAACTTCGAGTGGGGGAGCTCGCTCAGGAACTCAATGTAACGGCGGGGACAATCAGCGCGGCGGTGTCGACGCTTCTCGAGAAGGGTCTCGTGCGCAAGTACTCAGACCCGGAGGAGCACCGAGCCGTCATGGTCAAGCTGACCCGCAAAGGGGTCAAGGCGGCCGAGCGAGCCGAGGGTTGGTCAGCCCGAGTTCTCGAACCCGCGGTAGAGCAACTCGATCCCCAAGAGTCGGCGACGCTCCTCGCTTCGCTAATCAAGCTTATCCAGTCGCTCGAACGACTCGGTCTCATCGCGCCCGCGAGGATGTGCGTGACCTGTCGCTATTTTGAGCCCGGCGCGGGTCGAGGTCACCGGCCGCACTACTGCCATCTTCTCAAAGCGCCGATCGGATCGGGCCAGCTTCAGATCGATTGCCCCGAACACGAACGAGCTCCAAAGACTCGGCTCGAAGAACTCTGGCGCAGCTTTACTTTGGAGAGCTCTTGAAGGTGACCTGCGGCGATCTGGGTAGGGGCTGCCCAACATATGTTTGAGATCGGCAGATAGTCGAAATGTCACTTTGGCCCCATAACGTTTTGGGTTCCATCGTTTTGGACTCCAAAACCAAGACTCAAGGACACACAAGCTCAGAAAAAGTGTCTTTCGCGTGATGAATACAAGAAGCCCCGGGCGAACCGTTTTGACAATTCACCTTTGGCGCCCTCGACGGGACGCCATCCCCACCTCTGTTCTGCGAGGAGAACGATTTGAAACCGTTCCTACTTTTGTCGATTTCACTGGCCATTTTGACAGGCTGTCAATCCCACCTCTACTCCCGGAAGGAGACGAAGGTGAACCACTCTTCCTCTCAGTCGAGCGCAGCTTCTTCATCGCTGACGCTCGCAGAATTTGAACTTCTCAAGCAGACGGTGCTCTTTGGTGAAGATGACGTCCGCGCACTGCGCATGTCGCTCGAGGTCCTCAAACCTCAGGTCGATGCGATCCTCGACGTCTGGTACGGATTTGTCGGCTCGACTCCGCAACTCGTCAAGTACTTTGAAAACAACCAGACCGGGGAAGCCGACGGCGATTACTTGGCCGCGGTGAGGGTAAGGTTCGGACAGTGGATTATCGATACGGCTGAAGCCAACTACGATCAAGCGTGGCTCGATTATCAACACGAGATCGGTCTCAGGCATCACTCGCTCAAGAAGAACCAGACCGATAACGCCGATTCCGTCCCCATCGTTCACTTTCGCTATCTGGTCGCACTTCTCTACCCCGTGACCGCCACGCTCAAACCCTTTCTCGAGAAGGGGGGGCACTCAGCCGTGGAGGTCGAGAAGATGCACCAAGCCTGGATCAAGAGCGTGCTGCTCCAAGTGATCCTCTGGAGCAAACCCTATATTCACGATAACGAATTTTAACCCATCCCGCATTATTCAAGAGCCGCGACCGCGAGTGGCGAAATGTCTGCTGGCGGTGTCAGACGACGGATTCGATCCTCAACGACCTTGAAAGGTCACCTCCGGTCGAGTCCGTCCGTCTTCCTTGCGATTGGGCGCCTTGCGACTTCTCGCTACGCGCTTCGTGAATAATGCGGGCAGGCCCGCCTCGGGCGCGAGCCCACTACTGCGAGTGGCGAGATGTTCGGTCGATGGGTCAGAGGGACAGAATCGATTCTCCCGAGGGCTTCAGAATCGACCCACTCTCTTCTCGAGAAGCTTCGGCTACGAAAGAGCGATCCTGTTCATCGGCTGAGATTTTGACGGGAATCGTGCTACGCTGAAGCCGCGTAAGGTGTCCTGGATAGTGGTTGAGAATGCGAGGAGAGCGTCGATGGGGCCGATGAGTTTACGGAGTTTGTTTTCTGAGCAATCGCTAGGGTCAAAGCTTCTTGCTCGTGGGTCACTTGTTCGGAGCGTAGTCGTGAGCCTGGGACTCCTGGGATCGGCAACGTTCGTCGCAGCTAGCGACCTCGGAAGCCGAGATCCTGCGAGTTCCTATCGCCGGCTCGAAGGGATCGCTCCCGCGATCCAATCGATGATTTCGAGCGGCTCTATCCCGGGGGCGGTCGTGATGGTATCGCACCGCGGGGAGACAATTTATCATGAGTCGTTTGGTGATCGGGATATCGATCAAAAGCGACCGATGAAGAACGATACGATTGTCCGCATCTACTCGATGAGTAAGCCGGTTACGAGTGTCGCGGTTTTGATTTTGGCCCAAGAGGGCAAGATCGATCTCGACGCTCCGCTCTCCCGCTACATTCCGGCCATTTCTCGGGTCCAAGTTTACGAGGGCACTTCGGATAGTGGCGACGACGCACTCGCGCCGCTGGTTCGCCCAATCACCGTGCGGGATCTACTTCGGCATACGGCGGGGTTCACTTACGGCTTCTTCGGTAACCGGGAGATCGATCAACGATACCGGGCGGCCAATCTCCTCAACCGTAATAGCAATTTTGAGCAGATGCTCGAGAAGCTCGCCCAGATTCCACTCGCCGACCAGCCCGGTTCTCGTTGGAACTACAGCGTCGCCACCGATGTTTGCGGGCACTTGGTCGAGGTCGTCTCGGGTCAAACGTTGGGGCGTTTCTTCGAGGAGCGAATCTTCGCTCCGCTCAAAATGGTTGATACCGGCTTTTATGTGCCCGCTGATAAATTGTCGCGCTTCGCTACCAACTACCGACGGCGCGGTCCGGATCTCCTCGGAGTTGATTCACCCGAGCAAACTCAGTTCGATTCACCGCCGAGTCTACCCTCGGGCGGTGGAGGTCTCGTGTCGACCGCGAGTGACTATATGAGATTCTGTCGCATGATGCTCAACGGGGGAGAACTTGACGGCGCTCGTATCCTCAGGCCCGAAACAGTAGCGGTCATGACGAGCAACCAACTCGTCGGACCCGCCTACCCGATTCGGCTCGGAATACCCGTACCTGGGGTCGGGTTTGGTCTCGGGGTTTCGGTGGTGGTCGAGTCGAGCGATCCTAATCGGCCTGTGGGTGAGTACGGCTGGGCCGGAGCTGCGAGTACCCACTTTTGGGTCTCTCCCCACCAGGACCTTGCGGTCGTTGTTTTGACGCAGATCATGCCGCTCAACATGGAGATCGCCGCCAGAATTCGGCCCTTTGTCTACTCAGCGCTCGAACCAAGCCTCCAACCGCCCGGCGCACAGCCCGAAGAGAAGGTGGAACCGGGCCCTCAAAAACTGTGAAGAGCGGGTTCGGTTCCGCCTACTTGATCAACGCGAGCAGCAGGGCCAGAGGCTTGACACGCGTAAACCTCGAGCCGGCGGCACGGGTCGCGAGCTCACGACCGCGCACCGAGGCGGTGACGTCGACCGGCGCCCAGCCGAGCCGTGATCTGAGCCGACGCCACGTCTGAAAGGCCAGGCGGAACGAGGAGAAGTCGATCGAGACCTCACTCCCCCGGCCCTCGATCTGAATGGTCCCCTGAGTCGAGGTCAACTCGAGACCACCGCGAGCTTCGATTCTCACCCGATCACGAAGCTCGCCCGCAGGGATAGTTGCTCTCACGGCTGGTTGTTGTCCGAGGTAGTAATCGAGATTTTGCCGCTGACCTTCCACTTGGCGTGGACGGCATCGGACGATGCGCTGCTCGGGACCAGAACTTCAAAGTCCTCGAACTCGTAATTTATCTGGGCTCCGCGTCCCGTGAGTCGGTCGTAGAGTCCGATCGCGAGTTCGGGCCAAGTACGAGTATCGGTACGAGTGTCTGACTGAGACATGAGGCTCCTTTGGTGATTTGGAGTTTAGAGGGGGAGAAACACCCAGAGGGCTGGGCGTCCGACATTACAGTGGACTGAACGGCTGAGCAGGCTCAGGCCTGACCAGCTGAGGTAGATCGCGGTGCGAGCCACGTCGCCAAATCCAGAGGCGTCGGGGACTGGCCTTGACCGTCCCTCCGTCTGGCTTTCGCGCCGGTTCAGACTTGGGATGGGGTGAAAGATCGTTTCGACGAGCGAAGGGCGCTTCACCTCGAGATCTTGGTACGACTCGAGGCGCTCGGTTGTTTTCTTTAGGAGGCTGGGGTCGTAGCGGCTCTCCATATACCGGTCGAGTTTGAAGACCGCGCTTCGGCTCAACGTCGGCAAGAGCAGTAGCCCTCCAAAGGACCAGAGCGTAAACCAGCAGCTCAACTTGATCAGACCCGGAGCAGTATCGAGGCCCTCGGAGCCGACCAAAAGCGTCGCAAACAGCGCCCCGATCCAAGTAAAGCCAAGCGCGAGTAATCGGCCTTTTCGGAGCTGGCCCGAGTCGGCGAACTGTTCGCGACGATCCTTGATCACTTCAAACTCCGAGGCGGTAAGTTCGGCAAACCAATTCTCTGGCATAACGTTTACTGGTCTTAAGATCCCCGAAAACCCACCCGTGAATCCTGAATCGCGCGAGCTGGTAAGCTCATGCGTTGCGTGTTCATCGCGAAGCGTCGATTTTGGGCGGAGTCGACTCACGAGAATGCCGACTGGCAAACGGAACTCGAGAAGGATCAGGCTGACGAAGACCACACCCACCCAGAGAGCGAAGGGGCCCGCGAGTGAGGCCAAGAGAAGCAGTAGGAGGGCGAAGCCAGTCAGTAGCGAGAGGTGCAGCACTACGCCGCGCATTAGCCAGAGAACAAATTCTCGCAGCGTAACCGCGGACCGCTCGTAGCGACGCGGCAGAATGTAGCCTCCGAGAAAATCGAGCGGAAGCTGCAGCAGCGCGTGTACTCCAAAGTAGGTGGCAAAGAGGACCACCGCAGCTCCAAGCCCTAGATTCGCTTCGCCGAATCTCGTGAGCCCAAAGCTCAACAGAAACACTGCGAAGAGAACTTGGAGTCCCACTCCGACCACGCCGACGTAGAGGCGAGCCCGGCCGTAACCACTCACCGCTCGAATGGGTGCCACCGTTGGGGAGTGGAGATCGGAGGTAACGCGACCCATCTAGGCGGACATCCCCAATCGATCGAGAAGCTTCTGAATGATCCAAACAAGCCGTGTGGGGATTTCGGGGGTTGCGCGCAATCGCTCCATTGCAATCGAGACGAGTTCCGACTGCCGCGCCTTGCCCGCTTCTACAGCACCTCGCCGAGCGATGAGCGACTGTACCCACAGAACTTCCGAGTCACTAGTCTGAGCGCGTTCTTCACGGATTACTCGGAGCAGGCGCGCCCTTTCGCGGCTCGACAGCCCCCCCTTCTCTTGCAACCAGGCGAAGACAAAACTGGGCTTTCCCTCGCGAACGTCGTTAGCGGGCCGGTCGCGACCTTTAGCCCACGTAAGATCGAGCAGATCGTCGCGAAGTTGGAAAGCGATTCCCAACTCTCGACAGCTCTTCTTCAGCGATTCGAGAGTAGAATCGCTCAATTGAGCGATCAGAGCCGGACCGGTCAGGCTGAGCCCAAAGAGCCGCGCGGTCTTCAAGGATGCGATGCGTTCCCACTCCGAGAGATTCAGGCATTTAGCCCCGCGCGCGTTGAGATCGGCAGCTTGACCCACCGAGGTGGCCCTTAGTGCTTCTGAAAACTCGCGCTGGAGAGCGGTGAGAATGTGCGGCGGAACCGGACTTTCATTCACGAGGCAAAAAGCATCCATGATGAGATAGTCACCGACGTTGAGGGCTGAATCGATGCCAAACTCACACCAGAGGGCGGGTATACCTCGGCGAATTTCATCGGCGTCTTCGATGTCATCGCGGATGAGACAGGCGTTGTGAATGACTTCAAGAGCCAGAGCGAAAGGCGTGGTGACCTCGTAAGGTACCCCCAAAGCTTGCCCAACCGCGAGGGTCAAAGTGGGGCGGACACGCTTGCCCTGACTCGAAAATTGATAGGCAAGCGGCGCCTGGAGATCGGTTGGGGTTTGGCGACTATTCACCCTCGCCTGAATCGCCTGGTCCAATATCGCTGCCGCCTCTTGATATTCCCGAGGGAACTCAACCAGGTCAGAGCGGTTGATTGCCTTTTGACCTAACACGGCTGAGGCTCCAATCTAGTCTGGGTGCGAGTGGGCCGAAAGGACCGACGGTGAACCCACATATGCGGAACCGTGAGTGCGGCGATACCCACAAAGACGACGCGATTGAGGGCCACCGTCCACTCTTGATCCAAAGTTAAAACGAAAAACACGACCGCCATCCCCGCTAAGCTGAGCACGGTGTTGAGGAGGGCCTCCTGGTAAAAGGCAAAGAGACCTTGGTGGGCGTGATCCAAAATTTCGGGTAACGAATGCCAGAGGCAAAACCAGACCCCAAAGCCGAGGATCGGCGGCGCGATCAGCAGCCAGCTCAATTGAATTCCAAGCGATAGCGAGGCTCTGAAATCCCGAACCAAGTGGGGAGCCAAGACGGCGAGCGCAACTACAAATATCGCGGCGGCCGTCGATTGGAGAAGGGAAGCTGAGATCAACTCCGGAGTAAACATGAGTGCGCTAAAGAGCTCGCCGCAGGTAGTCGGGGCGGAGAGGACCGGCGCCGTCAAAATGAGCGAACCGTAGGCGAGAGCCTGAAGACCGGTCCGCCGGGTAGATCGAGGTGGAAAGTCGACAGTTCTGCCGAAGTGCCAAGCCGAAAGACCCAAGAAGAACGGCAGTGCGATCACGGGAACTGCTAACCAGACCAGTACGACCGCGACCACGGCGAGGGCGTAAAAGAACTGAAACTTGATTCGGCTCCGGTGGGTCGACCCTCCGAACAATCGGTCGTCAATCGCACCGTGGGGAATCCCGGTCAGAGCCAGACCCGCCGCCAAACAACTCCATTCGACGACAGGAGTGGGTCGACCCCAGCTCCAGACGCCGAGACTCAGGACGGCGGTTAGGAGAAGAAGCGTCAGTTTCAACTGAGACAAGCCGCCCCCTTGCCGAGTGTTCGATCGACTACTCGACCGACCACTCGAATGGCAGCCTTTGAAAAGGGCCACCAGGGCATTTGGAGTGCCGTTCGAAAATCGCTGGCCCGTGAACCGTGACCGCCCAGGAACCGCGCCGGGACGTCACCGTTTGCACCCGCCGCTTCGAATAACCGGAGCAACCACTCGCTGGCTCGATCGGGGTTTTGCCTGAGAGCATCGAGAAAGACTCGGTCGAGAAATCGATGCCGAGAGGATTCGGGCTGTACCGAATCGAGAGGTAGCGAACGGGCGACCGCGGTGGCAATTTGCCGCGAGTGGCGCTGTATCGAAGTGAAGGCGTATCCGCTCGACGCTCTCAAGGCGCCGCCCGCGATTCCAATTCGGAGCCGCCTGGCACTGTTCTCGGGCTCGATCACGGCCATGGGAATCGTGCCCGACTCGGTTCGTTCGACTTCAAACTCGTCGCCGAGATACCGGTCGCACCATTCTTGAATGGCTCGGTTTCTTTCGGGAAACGGGAGTGCGCCTACCCCGAAGCTGGTGGACTCAACGAGCCAGCGACGCTCCGTAAACGGGAGCGAGTAGATAAAATGAATCGGCGCCTTGGTAGACGGTATCTCCTCGATGATTGTCGGAATCGGTCTCGTCTTGGGCGGGGACGCGAGTCGTACAAACCAGCCCGTAAAAGTCTGTTGCCAGCTGCCCGGGCTCGAGGGCGTGGGGCGCGAGTCAAACACGATATCTGCCTCAAGCTGCGTGCGGTCGGTCGAGACCGTTATATGGCTCTTCGCTTCTGTGACACCTGTGATCGTCTCTCCGAGTCGTAAATCGACCGAGCTCCGTTCGAGCCGCCCCAAGGCCTCGGTGTAAAAGTCAGAAGCGGAGATAAACTCGTACGGGTACTTCTTCGCGATCTGGCGGATCTCGCCGCGATTGCCCGCGACTCGCCATTCCCACCACTGCTTTTTGACAATTGATCGAAACGAGTGGGGCTCGGATCCCCAGCTACACCAGGTGCGGTCTTCCTCAAACCGGGTCCGACGGTCGACGATGGTGAGGTCGAGCTCGGGTGAAATTTGTTGGGTGAGTTCGCTCGCAAGGCTCAGCCCCGCACAGCCCGCACCGAGGATCGCAATCCTCATCGCAGTGATCCTTCGGCGGTGACAAAGTCGGTCGGCGACGGAGAAGGAACCAGGCGAGGACGACCGAGAAGTACCCGGGGGCGGAAGAACAACGATCCGAACTTCTCGAGCGGTTTGGTGAAAATCCGGTCTTGAAGTCCGAGATCGGCACTCGACAGGACTTTCTCGCCGATCTTCTCGTAGGCTCGGCTCGCCACAAAGACGGCGGGGCGCACCGAAAGCGGGAGGTAGACGAGACCCGCGTCGGCACTTCGGTAATACTCGGTTGCGGTGCTCAAGAGTTGCTCGAGGGCAGCACGCAATAGGTTTAAAGACTCGCTTGAACCTTCTATTGCCGACTCGACGGTACCGCTTGCAACGCAGGACGAAGGCAAGTAGAGACGGCCACGATCGTAGTCCTCTCGAACGTCGCGCGCGATGTTCGTAAGTTGCATCGCGATTCCGAGATCGACGGCACGACGCAACGCCTCGGGTACTTTAACGCCCACTATACGACTAAACAGAACCCCGACCGTACCCGCAACGCGATAACAGTACCGAATCAGGGCGTCGAAGGATTGTGGTTGTTCGAAGTCGAGGTCTTGTTCCTGACCCGACAAGAAATCCAGAAGCGTTGTCAGCGGCAACTCGAAAGCACGCTGGAGCTCGGTGAACTCTCGGAGTGGCCCGGTCGGTGCTTGCTTTCCGGTAAGAACGTCCCGAACCTTCTCGAGACTCTGCTTTGCCGCGGCTTCGTCGCTCGCGTGATCGACCAGATCATCGACATAGCGGCAAAAGGCGTAAAGCTGACGAATCGGACCGCGATGCTGGCGGGGGAGAAACCGACTTGCGAGGTAGAAAGTCTTGGCGTGCTGCCGGATGACGTCTTTTGAATTTTGGGCGTCTTTCCAGCTCTCGAGCCGAGAGGAGTGGATTGAGCCCGTGCGACGTTCCGCTTTCTCGACGAGTTTGCTCGTGATCTTTGCCGAACAGAGGACTCCGGGAACCCCCGCCCCGGGTTGAGTGCCAGCCCCGACAAAGTAGAGTCCCTCGACTTCCTCGCTCTGGTTGTGGAATCGGAACCAAGCACTCTGGTCGAGGGTGGGCTGCACCGAAAAACCCGTACCGTGGTGCGACAAAAGGTTTGATTTGAAGTGTTCCGGGGTGACGTAGTAGTCGACCTCGAGGTTCTCCTTGAGGCCGGGGAGCGGACTCTCCTCGAGCCGATCCAGGAGCTTGTCGCGAAGCCATGGTCCCTTCTCTTGCCAGTCGATCTCTCGGCCTTCACGGAGATTGGGGACGGGGACTAGTGCGTACATCGATTCGGAACCGGGCGGAGCCAGGGTGGGATCGGTGCGGGTAGGGGTGTGGAGGTAGAGGCTGAAGTCTTCTGCGAGTTCACCGCGCCGGAAAATGTCTCCGATGAGGCCTTGGTATCGCGGTCCCAGGTGAATCTCATGGTGAGCGACCTCGGACCAGGTGCGCCGGGCGCCAAAGTAGAGAACGAAGAGTCCCATACTGTACTTGAGCCGTTCGATCTTCCGATCGGTCCAGCGTTCGCGTTTGAGTTGTGGAAGTAGATTGCGATAGACCCAGGGAGGGTCGGCGTTACAGACGACATGGTCGGCGCGTAGCTTCGGACCCGACTCGAGTTGAACCGATTGGACTCGTTTTTGGTCGAGTTCGATCTGTTGAGCGGTTTCGCCAAATCGAAAGTCGACTCCGACCTCCTCGGCGAGACGGTGGAGTGCCCGCACGAGTGCCCCGGTGCCGCCCATGGCGAAGTGGACTCCCCACTTTCTCTCGAGGACATGGATCAGCGAGTAAATAGAAGTCGTGGTAAATGGGTTGCCACCGACGAGGAGAGGGTGGAAGGAGAAGACTTGGCGGATCTTTGGATTCTTGAGATGACGGGCGGTGTTAGTCCAGACGCTGCGGTAGCTCTTGAGTCGCACCATGGTCGGGAGTAGCTTGATCATACTCCAGGGTGTCAGGAAGGGCTGATCACCGAGCTCTTCAAATCCGACCCGAAAGATCTCTGTGGTTGAATCGAGAAACTTGAGGTAACGGTCGGCATCCTTCGGCTCGAATTTCCGAATCTCCGCGAGAGTTTTTTCGAGCGAGCTTGAGTAATCGAAAGAGGTGCCGTCGTGAAACCTGATTCGGTACCAGGGATCACATTCGACGAGTTGGGTGTAATCGGTCAGTTTGCGCCCGTGTAGTTCGAAGAGCTCCTCGATCAGGTGGGGAGCGGTAATAATCGTGGGTCCACCGTCGAACGTGTATCCCGCCTCGGTATTACTCAAGGCTCGGCCGCCAGGGCCCGAGAGGCGGTCAACTACCGTGACGTTGTGACCCTGAGCAGCTAGCCGAAGCGCACCGGCCAGTCCTCCGAGTCCGCAACCGATGACAACGGAGTTTGCAGTCATGAGTAGACCTTTCTCGAACCGGTGACGGGGTTTAGCCTTCACAACTTGGCCCGGCACAGCGAGCCGTCCGAAGAGTCATGAGGTCGCGTCTTCGGTAGAGCTTGATGAGAGAAACTATTCGTTTGGAAAAGGGGAGCCGGACCAGAATTGTCCTGAGTCACGTTAGCGATCTTGGGGCGTCTGAACCCCTGCCGGAAGGTTGCTTCAGGATTCTGAGCACGTTCAAGCAGTGGCCCAGCCGCCCCAATCTCGCTAGCGTCAATTCAAAAGCACTTGACCCACAAGCTGCTAGACAGCCGCGGTCTCAGCGGGAAGCGAGGTCGGTGATCCCTCGATCTCAGTTTTTGCTCGCGCAATCTGATAGATCACGGTGCCGTAGTAGGCCTTAGCAAAGAGATCTGCGATGGCGTAGGTCACATTAAGAGCTACGGCTGCACCTCCGGTACCGAGGAGGCCGGCGAAGCCCGCGACGTACGCTATCGGATAGACCCACCAGGAGATGACGATCACAGTCCGAGCCCAGCCAATGAGGCTCGCAACTTGGGCCGGCTGCTTCGAGGCTGCCTCACCCAATTCAGAGTAGAGCACTTTGAGAATGTAGAGGAACGGAAGCATCGAGAGGGTGAAGAAGACCCAGACGTTCCCCATCTCAGTCTCGCCGATGTAACCAAAGACGAGCATCGCGACGGCAGCGATAACAAGCTTCCGCAAGAGCGAGATACTTTGCGCCTTGGCGAGCGCGAGGACGGCCACGAGCTCGACCAACAAGAGCGGCACGGTAATTAGCCAGTCCGCGTACCTGTAGGCGTCGTTGAAGGACCCATTACCCTGATAACCGTCAGCAGTCAGAGTGAAGTTTCCTGACCACGATTCGAATATCCGGAAGTAATGGTATCCCGCGATGAAGACGACCAGCGCCGATACGAGCAGCGCGGGACGGTACTTGGGATTGACCGAAGTCCGGGAGCCGTAGAAGAAGAGACCGGACGCAAACATGGTCGCAATGACCAGAGAGAAGACGTTGTAGACCAGTTTGAACTGGCCCTCGCTGAGAAGCGCCTCATACACGGCGCACCTCCTTCTAGGTTAGGGCTGGGGTTAAGAGCGCCGAGATTCGGTCCTGAATTTTCAGTGGTTTCAGAAATTTCATACTGTGATCGACTGCTTTACTCTGACCACTAGCCCAGCGACGCCACTTAGGGGGCGGCGTTTGCGGAAGCGACTACCCCGCCCGAAGGTGCGATCGAATTGATCTTGGTGAGATTTCAGCGCGCCGGGCATGCCTGGTTTGCGCAGCCGGCAATGCGGGGTTGCCGGCAGAGATTTTAAGATTTGTTAAAGACCAGGGCGAAGCAATCGCCCGATTCGAGTCGTCGCAGAGCTTTCTGTTGTGTGGATTTGGTACCCTCGGATATAAGTTAAATAAGGCGCAGCGACTTGCCGAATCGCTGAGAGTTGTCTCGAGGTCTCTCGTTTTCTCAGCTTCGTGGGCAAGCCTTAGATTTCGAGAGGAACAACATGCGCAACAAGCTCTACGTGGGGAACCTTCCCTTCTCCACCACCGAAGAGTCTCTTTCGGAACTGTTTTCTGAATGCGGCACGCTAGAGTCGGTGAAAGTTATTCGGGATCTCGATACGGGACGTAGTCGGGGGTTCGCTTTCGTCGAAATGGGGAGTGACTCTGAAGCGCAGGATGCTATCGAGCGTTTCGATGGCGTCGAATATGAGGGTCGTCAACTCCGGGTAAGCGAAGCCAAGCCT
>CAYZYD010000005.1:0-20863 GCA_964482505.1 uncultured Planctomycetia bacterium
CGACCAACTCTTCATTGAGCCCAGCCTGGCTCGGATCGAGGTCTTTCAACGAGAGCGTTGACTCGGTGGCGCCACTGATTGGGCTTCCTCCGAAAGACCATTGATACGTGAGCGGTGCGCTACCCGAGGCGGTGACCCCAAAGCTGGCACTTCCCCCGGGGCAACCGGTCTGGTCAGCGGGTGATTCGAGCAGAGTCGGAGGATCGAGCAGGGTCACGAGGGCACCACTCGATTCAATTTCGCCGCAGTCATTGGAGACGACGACCGTGTAAAGTCCCGCGTCTGAGGCTTGCGTGACGGGGATCGTCAGGGTCGGCCCCTCGAACTCGGGGAGGATCTCGCCGTCACGGCTCCAAACGTAAGTCAGCGGAAGCGAGCTCGAGGCCTCAACCGTAACCTCGAGGGGATCGCCGAGACAGAGCGTCGCGGACTGTGGGGAGGCGGTGATCTGCGGTGGTTCGTCGACGATCACCGTCGCGGAAGAGCTAGTGAAGACCCCGCACGGACTGGTGATCTCAACCGAGTAATTCCCGACGTCGCCGGGACTCGAGCTCGCGATCTCAAAGAGTGGCGCGTTCGCCCCGGGAATCGGATTACCGTTAAAGCGCCACTGGTAGGTTAAGACGCCCGTTCCCTCGGCTTCAACCGATAACACGATCGGTTGACCCGCACAGACCGAGAGTCCCACCGGTTGAGCCGTGATCTCAAAATCGCAAGTCACCTCGACCACTGCTTCGCAGAGCGTCTCCTGTCCTTGGTTATCCTCGACGAGGAAGGTGAAGACGGTCAGCCCGATATCTTCGGTTCCAGGAGTCCAGGTGAGCGAAGTCGATTGCGTTGAGGCCGCCGAAGTCAGAGGAAGCGGAGGGTCGAAGAGCACATCCGTGGGAAGGGGTCCCATCGAACTGAGCGTGACGCTACCGCCCGGGGCTGACGTCGACGCGTTGACGTCGAAGGTGAGCTCCTCGCCGACTTCAACCTCGAACGGACCACTGGGATCGATCTGGCAGATGGGCCCGGGGGCGGACTCGAGGACAAAGACGATATCGTCGATGGCCCCGGAACCGTTGATTTCGACCTCGAGACTCATGACGCCCGACACGCCGAGCGGGCCAAAAACATGGGTGCCGACGCCGTTACAACCAGTCGCCTCGAGTTCGATCTCGTCGATCAGGCTACCCGCAGCGTCAAAAAATCGGGCGAAGCCGGGGCTTTCGCTATCCTCGCCGTCGATCGTCTTGAGTTCGAGAACTCGGATGTCCACGGGCGTGAAGGGGCTGTTCAAGGTCGAAAAGTCAAAGGTGAAGATCATCCCGTCGAGGGCGGCGTCGTCGGGATCGTCGACCAGGCCATCGTTGTTCGAATCGACGAGATCTTCCGCGATTATCAGTAGGTTGCCGAGCGGCTCTGCGTTTTCAAACTGAGAACCTGCCGCGCCCCCGGGACCGACACCGGGCCCCCCGAAATCCTCGTGAGGGGTGCCGAGGTCGAGGTCATCGCCAGTGGGATTTGCCGAATCGAAGATGAGGGCCGCGTTTTCCGCGGGTAAATTCGGATTGAACCCCGAAACCAGAATCGGACCCACGGGACCCTGGGCGGAGGCTGCAAACTGTGTGGTGACAACCGTCCCGGCCGGGCTTCCTTCGAAGTCGATCGTGCCCGTAAGGTCCTGACCGAGTGCCGAGGCTGATAATGTCAGCCAGCCAATTGCGAACAGAATGCGAGATCCGTGAACCACCCACATGGTCCCACCCCTCCTGGAGCTTCAAATCGAAATTCTTTGAGATTCCTTAGAGAGCTCACGTGTCGCAAGTTGCGTTAGCTAGCTCGTCCTGTGCGTCGACCTACCCATCGGTCGGACGCTAAAGAAGCCCATGTACTGCGTTTATCCAGCGATAGAGAGTGTAGTGGTTTGGGGTATTCCTATAAAGACAGGTTGGCTCGAAATCTTCTCGACCTTGGACGGTCCGTTCAAACCGGAACCATTGCTTCGAGGTCAGAACGCGCTCGCTGACGAGCTCGTACAAACGGTTTCAATCGTTGAAGACATGACACTAAAGCCGAGAGACACTTTGAACAGATATTCAAACGGGAGACTCGTCAATTCAGGCTTTAACGGAAACTCACTATTTTGCTCAAGCTCCTAAGACGGCTCTGGTCGCGGCGCTCAAAGCCCTGCTGTGAGATCGAGCAGACGAGTATCTCGGAGTTTTGCGGTACCGCGCTCGAGCTGAGTCATTATTCCCAGCGCGTCGCCAAGAAGCTCGAAGTATTCAGCGAAGTGGCAGCAGTCTGCTCACGCACGAGTGAGCACGTCAACGCCCAGGTACAAACTTCCGCGAAGGCGCTCTCAGAATTCAGCGGCGACCTCGAAGGGGCTCAGGTTGACATTAACGGAATCATTCAAAAGACGAATGAGATCGAAGCCAACGCGAATCAGGTCGCGACCTTCTCTGGGATGGCCGAGAATGTGGCGCAAAGTGCCTCGACCAATATCAACGATCTGATTAACTCGGTCAGCGCGATCAGCCAGTTCCTTCAAGCCATCGACCAGATTACGAGCCAGACCAAACTGCTCGCTCTCAACGCCCAGATCGAAGCGGCCCGGGCTGGCGAGGTCGGAAAGAGTTTTGCCGTGGTGGCGAAAGAGGTCCGCAACCTTGCGGAAACCTGCTCCAAGACCTCAAACCAGATGCGGGCGACGTTTGGTAGCCTCGAAAAGCACGCGACAAGTGTCACGGATTCGACCACTCAAACGATCGAGATCACGAAGATCGTTACCGGCGTCTGCAACGAAATCGCAAGTGCCGTCGAAGCTCAAATGAAACTCAGTAAATCCGTGGTCGATCGTATCGACCTCTATAATTCGCTGAGCCGAGTGGCGGGGCTCGGAGTCGAGGAGAGTCGCAAGGGCGTCGAAGAACTTTGGGTTATCTTCGGGCTGATCTCGAGCATGCTCAAAGAGACGCACGCGGTTGCGTCTGAATCAAAACTCGAGGCCGACGATCTCGGCGGCAAGATATACGCGCTTTACGAAGAGGTCCTCGGTACGGGGGTCCCCACCAAAGCCTGACGACGCTAAAGCCTGCTGACCTGAAGCCTAACAACGCTGGGGCCCGCTATTTCGAGTCGCGGTAATAACGTCCGTGCATCAAGATCTCACTCTCTCCGTAGGCTCCGAATCCATCGATCGAGTAGACCTTGCGGTTCCCCTCCTCGCGCACGAGTTCGCGAAAGACCTCTCGCTTTTTGGAGCTCTGCGAATACCAGATGAGCTCGGGGGTCCCGTCGACACCCGTGACGAGCTTGCCCTGGTGCTCAACCTTTTCTCCGTTTGATTTACGCACAACACAGCGAAGTTCGAGCTCACCCGAAGGCAGGCGGCGCGCCGTATTCTCACCCTCTCCGGTGATGACTTTACCGTCGGGCATCGTGTCTTTCACTCGGACCCCCTGGGTCTCTTCGTCGATGCGATAGTACTCCTGTTCGACCTGAATCCGGTAGAGTTCGGTTCCCTTGAGGTCATACCCGACGAAAGTCCCGCGCCAGCGACCGTTGAGTTTGGCGTAGACATCGACGGGCTCTTTGGGAGCGGGGCGACTATCCAAGGCGGCCCCGATCCCCAATCCAGCGATCGATACAAAAGCGATGATTCCAAGAATGCGATTCATAGGGGCCTTTCAGACCAACCGGGAAGAACTCACGAAAACTGCCCTCGAGTCGAGAGCGTGCGGGTTGAGTTCAGCGCCGCTCCCAAACGCCGGGGTATGGAAACCCGTGAGCATTGGCGGTGCAAGGTGAAGAAGATTCGTATCGGCCGGTGCGATTGGGGCGGTTTTCGGAGGGACAAAACTCTCGGCACCGGTGGTGGTTCACACTCGGGCTC
Organism: uncultured Planctomycetia bacterium; assembly: GCA_964482505.1. Classification (GTDB taxonomy): domain Bacteria; phylum Planctomycetota; class UBA8108; order UBA1146; family JAJFFE01; genus CAYZYD01. The sequence continues at coordinate 3,887 of CAYZYD010000005.1, forward strand.
GTTAGGATCGCGAGTCTACTCGAAGTCTGAGCCTCGGCCACCTCGTAAAGGAGCATTATGCCTCGAATGGACACTATCTGCGGTTTCAGTCCCGTCTGCTCGCGCTCTTTTCTCAGCGTGGAGAGTCGGTTTCGCCCGGCTCGCCGCGGGCGCGTCGGCTCCCTATGTTCAACCTTCATCGCCTTCCTTTGGCTCGTGGCCCCGGTTGATTCAGCCTCGATCCAGTACACCGTGAGCTTTCCCTCGCCCCATAACCACTACCTCGAGGTAGAAGCTGAGATTCCTGCGGACGGCGATACCACCCTGGTCCGTCTCGCGACTTGGACACCGGGCTCTTATTTGATCCGAGAGTACTCGCGCCAAATCGAGGATGTCGCGGCCAAGTCGGTCGAAGGTCAGAGCCTACCCCTTCAAAAGGTAGCGAAGAACCGTTGGCGCGTCGCGACAAAGAATGTACCCCGCTTTAAATTGACTTATCGAGTCTACGCCCGCGAGTTGTCGGTTCGGACAAACTGGGTGGATGAAGAATTCGCGATGCTAAACGGCGCTCCGACATTTATAACGCGCGTCGAGGGAGGACCATTCGACTACGTTGTGAACCTTGAGCTGCCGCGGATCTGGAAGGAGAGCTACTCAGGCCTCGAGCGTATCCGGTCGCAACGCCCCGGCTGGCAGTCGTACCGCGCGCGCGACTACGACGAACTTGTCGACTGCCCGATCGTAGCCGGCAATCCCGCCGTCTATAGCTTTGAGGTAGCGGGGAAATCCCACCGGCTGGTGAACATAGGCGAAGGTGGGATCTGGAACGGCGAGCGGAGTGCTCGCGATCTGCGTCTGATCGTCGAGGAGAATCTCGCTCTCTGGGGTGATCTCCCCTATTCCCAGTACACTTTCTTCAACGTGATCGCAGAGAGCGGCGGCGGACTTGAACACCGGAACTCCACTCTCATGTTGACGAGTCGCTGGCGCTCTAACCTCCCCGAGAGTTATCGAGGCTGGCTTGGGCTAGCGAGCCATGAGTTCTTCCACACCTGGAACGTCAAGCGGCTGCGCCCCGTCGAACTTGGGCCGTTCGACTACGAGGAGGAAAACTACACTGAGAGTCTCTGGATTGTCGAAGGGACGACGTCTTACTACGACGATCTCAACTTGGTGCGTTCAGGTCTCATGACTCAGAAGCAATACTTGAAAGCCCTCTCCAAGTCGATCGAACGGGTCGAGACGACGCCGGGCCGAAAGGTGCGCTCGCTGACAGACTCGTCATTCGACGCATGGATTAAGTTCTATCGACCGGACGAAAACTCGGCGAACACCAATATCAGCTACTACACCAAAGGCGCAGTCGTGAGCTTTCTCCTCGACATGGAGATTCGTCGACGTACTCAGGGAAACCAGGATCTCGACGACGTACTCAAGCTCGCTTATTCGCGGTACTCCGGGCCACGCGGATACCGTCTCGTCGACTTCTACAATTGCGTGACCGAGACCTCGGGCGTCGACCTCGGTCCCTGGTTTCGGAAGTACGTCGAGGGAACCGAGGAGCTCAATTACGACCGAGCCTTGGATTATCTCGGCCTGCGGTTTAAGCCCATCGACGACCAAGAAGAAGAGAAGACTCCCGGTGAAGAGGAGGGCGACGAACCGACCGAATCCGAAGAGGAGAAGGTGACTCCGGGCTGGCTCGGTCTCGTGACTCAAGTCCGAAGTGGCCAACTCCGCGTGGCCCGCGTCGTCCGCGAAACACCGGCCTACCAATCGGGGTTCAATGTCGGTGACGAGATTCTCGCGATCGACAACTACCGGGTCGATGCGAGCCAATGGAAGAATCGCCTCAAACAGTACGCTCCCGGCACCGAGGCGGTGGTTCTCATCGCGCGGCGGGAGCGGCTGATGACGATCCCGGTGACCTTTGGCGAAAAGCCAAAGAACCGCTGGAAACTCGAAGTTCACCCCGAGGCGACCGACGAGCAGAAGTCGAATCTCGCGGCCTGGCTAGCCGGGCACGCCAAACCTCGCGAAGCTCAAGTCAAACCGTCGAGTGCAAACTCGGGGGGTTAACAGCCCCCACTTCGTCGTGACGATCGCGGTCTTCCGTGTTCTCTTCTCCGGAATGGCTGTAGCCCGGAAGACACCGGTAGAGAGCGGGCAACTTCTGACTTTAGCGCTCCGGGGCTCAGGTACACCGCGGGCTAACCTGGAGTTATTGGCAATGCGACCCGACGATCGTCCCCGGGCGCGTCCCGCGGGTCAGCAATCAGGAATGCTCACCCGGTAGGTTGATCAGCACTCGACTGTCGCTCGGTTTCACGCTGCTCCCTGAGACGATTGAGCTCGCGAGACCGCCTGACTCGCTTGAAGCGAACGTAGAACAGTCGCAGGACGATGGCCGCGGCGAGTCCGATCAAGAGAATCGCGAGCCAACCCTGCCAGCGTTTGAAGTTGGCCTCTATCTGCTCTCCAAATCGGTACACAAGCCAGATCCAGAGCGGCACGCTGACGAGCGCCGCGAGTCCATCGAGTACCCAGAACTTGAGGTACGAAAACTTCATGGTTCCGCAGGTAAAATAAGTGGGACCGCGAAAGCCAGGCAAAAAGCGGACGGCTATCAGCGCCAGAGCGCCGTGGCGAGTTACGAGTTCCTCCGATCGGTCGAGCTGCTTTTCGGAAACGAGACGCTTGAGCCAACGGTGCTGGGTCAAATTCGCCCCGATAAACCGGCCGTAGGCATACATGACGCTGTCGCCGATGACCGTGCCCGGGACGCAAACTGCGATCACCACCCAGAGGTTGAGTCGTTCGTGAAAAGCGAGAAAGCCGCAGGCGATAATGGTCAAATCCTCAGGCACCGGAACGCCAGCTCCGGCCAGGATCAAAAATAGAAAGGCGCACGAATAAATGCCAAGGTTTGAGACGCCGTCGAGCATCTCAATGAAGTCTTGAATCGATTCGATCGCAGCCAGTATCTCCAAGGGACCTCGGTTGCAGCAAAATGGTGGATTAGATACCAGGGGCAAAGGCAGGGAAGCTCAATTGGGCTCGCACCCGCCTCCAAACCTCGCCAGCCTCAGTCGGATTGACATTTCCGGTGACCTACTCATGCCCTGATTTGTGGGTTCATCGAAATGGAGGCGCGAGTCGAGGGCGACACTGGCGAACGGCAAGGTTATCTCAGTCGCCGATATTGCAACGACTGAACAGAGGCACTAGCAACCCGCCCGAATGTCATGCCCAATACACTGCTCATGCGCGGTGCTGAACGCGCCCAAAGTCTCACTAATCTCCAAATCGGAAGCATACTCGGGCTAGCAGCCCGTTGAAAAACTGCTTTCGATGCGGGAGGTCGAGAATTCGAGCCCAGTGCCTCGGGCGAACCGAAGGCGTATTGGCCATACGTCGAGGTTCGCCGGGGGCGCTGGGCGAAGGAAGCTCGGCCTCCCGCGCGGAATGAGTTTTCGGGCGGGCTGCTAGGAGAGATTCTCCTCCCGGACGTGAAAGCGAAGCGCTGACCCCGTCACCTTGCTCATCCCCATGTAGAGGAAGATCAAGAGCCAAAGTAGTTGGCATGAGATGACGACCTCGGGGCGCCAGAAGGCGCGGAGACCCTGGGCGAGCTGAATGTCGATCGCCCCCTCAGAGCGGAGCCAGTAGTAGACCCCGATCGTGTAGGCGGCCCCGACAAGCGCCATCCACTGATAAGCCGAAAACTTGCGTTCACCGCGGTAGTCGGCCCGGAGGAATTCCGAGTAGACGCGCCAGAGCTGAGTAAAGACGGTCGCTACCACGAGGGCGAGACCGTAATAACCGAGCAGAAACCAGTAGGTGCCGAGGAGCGCGCAGCCGAGGTAGAGAATGGCCGTCACAGCTTGGATCGGCACCACGGCGACGCCGTCCAGACCGGAAGCGAAAGCGATCTTTCGAGTCTTTCCTTCGAACCTAAAGTTTCGACGTCCTCCAAAGAGTCGCCGACCCCAAGGGCCGAGCTCAGAAATCGGCTTACCGTAACAGCAGCCGAAGCTGATGCAGGCGAGGCGACCCAGCCCCTCTCCGATCGTGTAGGCGAGCATCAGCGCGGAAAGAGTGGCGATTATGGGAAGGGGTCGCTCAAAGAGATCGATCCGGTTGAGGCCCATCACCACAAAGGGCGTCACCAGCATCCCGACAAAGACCGCCCCCCCTACGCTAAAGGTCTCCTTCTTGCCCTCGACAAGCTGCGCGACCCAACGCGAGGCGGGCACGGTGATCCCGAGAAGTGCTACGACAAGCAGACCGACCTGGTAGAGCGAGACGTCCGCCGCTCCGAGCAGGACGAGCGCGAGTGCCGCGCCAAGTGCGTAAGCAGTGGCACTAAAAAACCCGTAGAAGGTCAGGTTGATCCCCGTCCATTCCTGTCCCCGCTTGGCGAGCGGCACACTGGCGATGATCTGCCAACGCTCTCGGGGGAGGTACTTAAAGCTGACCACAAGCAAGATGGTGAAGAGGAATGTCAACGCGAGGACAAAGGTGAGCGGATCCATTACGACGACTCCCGGCGGACACCGATTGAAGACCGGACCGCGAGTTCGGTTTCAACGACCGGCTGGCCAAAGGCAGATGAAAAGTGAGTGTGGACGTCGGGTCTGAGCCGGTTCGAGACGAGGTCCTCGTCGAATGCAACTCGCCCCGCTTCAAAGATCAGTACGTCGGTACTGCTCCCGGGGCGGTAGAGACTCTTGACCTGGCCGCGCTTGAGAAACATTCCGGGCTCGATCGGCTGGGGGTCTTCGTACTGGTGGTCCGAGTAACACTGTACGATTTCGCCGATCATCAGGGCGACGATCTCGATCATCACAACTTGACCGACCCGAGACCCCTCTGGGACTTCAGTATCGATCACAGTCACGACAGGCTTGTTCTTTGAGTAAGGGGTCATCATCTCGATAATGGCACCTGGGTGACAGGAATGGTAATCGCCTGAAATCTCGTAATAGTCGACGACTCGACCCGAAACGGGTACGTGGTTGTAGTGGTACTTGTCGGGCGTGAGTCGAAACACCGCAAAGTCCCCGTCGCGATATCGCTGACGGTAGTCGCGCCGCTCCCCGAGCAACTCCTCGTATTCGAAAAACTTGTCCTTGAGAAAGATGCCACTCGTTTCGGAGAAGGATCCCAGGATCACTCGAGAGTCGGCGGGGGAAACAATGACCTCCTCGCCTTCGGGGAGTGGTCGAGTCTCCCAGTAACGGATCTGCCGTTCGAAGATCTCGCGAGCAGTTTTGAAAGTGGCGGGATCGCGAACGCACTCGGAGAGATCGACGCCGTTGCTTCGCAGAAATCTCTGATTACCCAAGAGACGCGAGCAGAGCGGTTGGTCGAAGTTGAGGAGCCCGAGTAGACTCGTGCAATGCGGTCCAGTGACCATGCGGAAGAGGTCGGGCGCTTGCTCGCGGGCGCTCGAGTAGAGAAAGCGAACGATTCGGTCGCCGAAGAGCTTCTCCGTGACCACTTGTCCCGTCGATCGATCGACGTATTGGTGAGTGCTACGCATTCGATTGTTTCTCAGTCGGATCGCCCGGCCAATTCAGCTTTTGCCCAGTGTTCGTGGAGCAGGAGGAGATGAATCCACTGCTTGAGTTCGCGAGCGCTCAACCGTCCCGTCGTTAACCGCTCGGCTCGCTCGTCGATCCAGGCCGTGACGGAATCAAGGATCCCGATCGAGGGAAGGAGCTCTCGGATAGTCGCAGGGATTTGCCCGCTGAAGTCGGCGCGGACAAACTCGATCGCTTCTCGGATATGCTGATCTCGCAACGTGGTTCGGCAGAAGTCTTCCGAAGCGCGATTAAAGTCTTGAGCTCTGAGAGCGGTCGGCTTCTTCGCGTGAGCTTGATCCAAGATGCCCTGGGTGATCTGCCCCGCCGCCGACGCTTCGCGCGGATTGTCGAGTCGATCGCGAAGATTAGCAAGAGTGGATTCCATCCCGAGTGACTCGACGACCTCACGCCCATCACGTTCTAACGTAGCGAGAAGACCCCGAAGATACTGGCGCCGCGGAATCCGCAGATAACCCGAGTAGCGGCGACTGGGTCGGCAGCCTTGGGTGTTTTCGAGGATACGCCTCAGGACTCGGTCTTGCGGGTTCAAGCGTACATAGATCGTCGGAATGCCGAGAGCGGTGGCGAAGAAAGTCTGGCGTCGCTCGCTCTCGCTCACCGGATCGTCGGGGAGGTGGCGGTGGTCAAAGACTCCGCTCGCGGCGTAATGTAGCGCGAGCAGAGTGACGAGCTGCTGCAGATTGCTCGCCTCCGCGAGATCGTGCTTGAGACTCGCAAAGAGCGAGTAGTAGCGCGCCTCGAAACCGCAAAAGCCGTGCTTCTCATATTCGCGGAGTTTGAACGGCAAGTAGAGCGACATTCGACGGTCAAAGACTCCATTCTGGTCGAGGTCACGGAGTAGGCGCTGCTCATTGCCGAGCTGACCGTCGAGGGCGGGACTCTTGACCGTGCTCAAAAGGGCGGCCGGGTAATCGATCAAACGAAAATCGGGCACGTAGTCGCCGCGAAGTCGAAAGAGGCGACTCAAAAAGGTGTCGAGCAAGACCGGTCCAAACGGCGAGAGCTTGTGGCCGAGAACTCGGTTGCGCGCTTTGCCACGCCAGCGGCGCCAAAGCATCCGGAGATAGGTGTAGTCGAGCTCGTGCGGGAGAAACCCGAGCGCAGACTCGGGATGGAAGTCTCGGAAATCGAGCCGATACGGTGCGGCCGAATAGGTCCCGACAAAGAGCGGCATGAAATGCTCGAAGATCTTGATCGTCAGATCGCCGAGCTCCTTTTCGAGCTCCGCTTCGGTGCCGCCGGATTGCGCTGATCGCCAACTCGTCAGCATCTGACTTCCCATGCTCAGGTGCATTCCGTTATTGGCGAGCGAAGTACTCGAAGTACTCGGCAATATCACGAGGTTATGGGTAACGATTCCCGCTTCTCGCAACTTGTCGATCACATTGATATGGCTGCGGCTGAGGACCTTGTGGCAGAGGTCCATATACTTGCGCTTATCCTCGCCTTGATCCCAACCCGAAAGACAGGGACTCATAAAGAGCTCGCGGTAGAACGAATCGGAGATCAGGCGGTTGAGCATCTTCTGCCGGACCGGGGGATGCGGAGAGAAGAAGACGGTCGCCTCTTGCCCGAGCCGCTTGAGTCCGAACTTCTCGTTGGCGTACTGGAGCAACACCTGAGTAAGGAGATACCGTTTAGCCGTTTCCGCCGCGAGCGCTCGTCCGAACGAGCGCTTGGAGTCGAGACGCGTGACGTGAAACGAGATGGTCTCGGGTGAAGTGTTATCGTTGAGAAACTTGGGCAGGACCTCGTCGGCCGTCTGCCTGAGTATTCGAGAGGCGGGGTTCTCGGCCGGGTCGAGCTCGGGAAGTTCATCGGCCGGAGTCACGAGTTCCGCCGGGTCGACGCTGTCGGCGAGCGCGAGCTTGACGAGATAACTGATGGGAACTCGAATCCAGGTCTCGCCCGCTTGTTCAAACAGAAAATCGCCGCGGTCAGAACGCGGAGGGCTCCCCGGTACGCTCTTGTTTGATTGCAGGTCGTGCTCGAAGATCTGCTCGGCGAAAGCGCTCAGATACTCGCGTGGAAACCTGACCCAGCTGTTTTCCCAAACAGTCTGTCCGTGCGCTTCCAAGTAGTCGTCGAGGCGCGCGAGAACTCGCCCACTCATGTCTCCACGGGCGGCGCGCCGCAGGCTGTTTGAGTAGTAGTTCGAGGCTCGGATCGTCAGCGGGAGATCGACGTCGGTCGCTCGACCGATCACGGCCGCCTGCAACTCCGTCTCCGAACCGGCGGTGACGTCGCCATCGTGAAAAGGCAGGGTGTCTATTCTTGAGGCATCGAGGCCGAGCTCTTGGAGCTTCGACTTAAGCGTCGAACCGAGCGACCCGGTCGTGATGGGTTCGATAGGATCTCCTCATGATGAGACAACTCACAGACTGCAAAACCGACGAGACCGATCTGCGGGCGACTTGCGGAGGCGAGTCAGAAGGCAAGAGGTTGAGAGCGCGTTGAACCTCGCGCAAAGATTATCAGCCCAAACGAGCGAAGGATTAATTTCGCATGAAGTTCCTTTGGCGGGGTCGTAGAGAGGACTGGGCCTCCGCGGGTGGGCCTTCGCGGGTGGGATTGTCTCAGTTCCCCCGAGGAGAATCCAATCCTGTCCCGCAGCAAAGCGGCTCACCCCGGGTCTTCTCCGCCAAACCGCGCGCCGCCGAACAGTCGGGATCGGCTTGAAATCAAGACTCTCGTCGACTTTAGTGCCGTTGACCGTGATTGCCACTGCGCTCGGGTTGGGCTGCCAGACTCCTTCGGCACCGAATGGCGGGATCGAGCTCAATCTGGACTCGAGTCGACCGACGGTTCTCAGGGGTCCGAGCGAAGGAGAACCCGCCTTGAAAGAACGCCACTGGATCCGGTCCCCGGGTGAGGTGCGGGGAGTCGCGGTGGTGGTCCACGGCCTCAACATCGATCCCGACGCGATGCGGGCTTGGGCCACGGTGCTCAATCAAGAGGGGCTCGACGTGCTGCTCGTCGGATTGAGCGGGCACCGGACCTCGCCGTACGGCGCGAGCCTCTCGACTTGGCATTCGGAGTACGGCGCGGCCCTCGCCGAGGCCCAGGCGGAAGCGGGCGAGTTGCCCGTATTCTCGCTCGGATATTCGCTCGGCGCCGCGCTGAGCGTGAGCTATCTCGAGGCCAATACCGACTCGACTGTCGACGGGTTGGTGCTCATCGCCCCTGCGATCCAATTGCGACCCTACACTCAAATCACTCGAGCGATCCTCGCACTGAGACACTTGCGAGTGCGTGTCTTTAGCGCCGTCCCCCGACGTTTCCGCGCCCACCGACTCACCGCCCTCGCCTCGTACCACGCGCTCTTCCAAACGGTCGAAAGCGTGAGTGCACTCAGAGATTCCACTCGATTCCAACGGATCCCGACGCTCGCACTCTTTAGTCCCCGGGATCCACTCGTGAGTCTCAGCCGGTTCTCAGATTGGACCCGAATTCACAAGCTCGACCAGTGGGAGATCGAGCCGATTCCCGTTCGCAACCTTCGCAAGGCACATCTCATTCTCGACGAGGAGGCCGTCGGTGAAGCGGCGTGGCGCGTCGCGACCGCGTCGGTTCGGGATTTCATTCGGGAGCAGGTGAGATTCGAAGAGGGCATCTCGCTTTGACGCAGGCGGGAACCCGAGTTCAACGGAACTCACTGCTTTGAGGTCGCTCCTCCTGAGAAAAGCAGATCCTTCGACCGGCGGAGCCAGTGGAGCTTGAGACTGAGAAGGCCGAGCCCCATGGGGAGAATAACGAGCAGCGCGAACAGCGCGGTTGTCCCGAGGATCAAGAAGAGATCGTAAGCACCGTGGAGGACGAAGGCCGTGAGGAAGCCGAGAAAGATCAGACCGAGCGCCTGATGGCTCTTATCGGCGAACTTGGCCCGGGCTACGAAGTATCCGAAGATCCCCGTAAACGATACGTGGGCGAGACTCGAGGTGAATGATCGCTGCACGGCGAGGAGCGGCTGTTCGGTGCGCTCGAGGTAGAGGTAGTTCTCGAGCGAAGCAAATCCGAGCGCGATCGCCACGCCGTAGATCATCCCGTCGACCGGCTCGTCAAAGTCGGGGTGGTTGTAGAGTATTCCGAGGAGCGCGATGCTCTTGAGCAGCTCTTCAGAGAGCGAGGTCACGAGGAAGGCGTCGAACGCGTGGAAGAGCCACTCGTCCATCGTGTAGGGATTGCTCAGTTCGAAGAAGGGGCGCGCCACGATCGCCCCAAAGCCTGAGAGTGCCCCGAAGACAAAAACTTTGATCAGAACCCCACGCGGCTCCGGTTCAGCGGCATCCTTCCGGCTAAAGAACCAGAGCCAGAAGAGGCCGACGCCGAAGGTGAGCAAGAAGTAACCGATCATCGCTCGCCGCGATTCTGTTTGGGCAAAGGCTTCTCGTCGGTCGAGTCGCCCGCGGCGAGCGAGTCGCTTTGGGGTAGAGATTGGAGAGATCGCGCCGGATCGTTAGGGGCGATCCGCTGATCATAGTTCCGGTGGCACCCTATCGACGGCCTCAGACGATAGGACTTCTTGAATAAACAGATGGGCTCACCCCCCTCGTACACCCGACAAGCCTCGCGAGCAGCACCCCGTCGCAGACCCACCTAAGGATACGCTAATGATCCAGACAACGTCCGCGGCGTCGGGACGCGAATCGGCAGGATTTCTTGAAAGGTATGGCAGCGAAGATCTTTAGGTGAGCTTTGTGGACTGGAGGAACTCGAGCTTCCAAGAGGTTCTGAGCGCCACAAGATCGAGTTCGGTGATGTTCTCGGGAGAATACGTATAGCCGTCGATCGTAATCTCAAAGTGCGAGACCAGCTTGTAGTTGAACTTATAGGTTTCGTTCTTCTTGAGATAACTCGCAAAGATCGGGCTGTTGGTCAATTCGCCCGTGATGATATGACGATCGATACGCTTCACTTCAAACCACATGTGTTCGCAGCTCGCCCGTTCGTCGTGGTCGGCGGAGCGTAGGATTTCGTCCCTTCGCTCGAGGTCGAGGCTGGCCGGCATCGCCACTTTGACCAAGAAATCGATCTCGCGATAACGTTGACTGAAGAAGGCCATGGCGGCGAGAGCAAATCGTTCCCGAGCAAGGCGAGCCCGCCGGGCCGATTCGGTTTGGCTCAACCAGAAGACTGGATCTCTTCGCAGCCGCGAAAGCAGTCGACGCGGTTCGACCGATTGAGCGTTCATCTCCCAGATCTCGGGATCGAGGAGCACACAGCGCCAGCCGAGGTGAGATTCGTCACGATCTTCGGGCCCCGAAGCTTCGATCAGGGGGTGACGGTCGAACACTTGCTCTAAACTTCTCAGCTCAGTGCTGATCCCATCACCAAATTCGACGATCCCTCCGAGGCTCGGCAAGTGCTCGCCGAGGAGATAACTCGAGAGCCACCGGATCGCGGTGCGGCCCTCTTGAACGTCGTCGGCTCGAAGGCGGAAGAGCTCGAGCTCGGGAAGATCGAAGCGCCGGAGTCCGTGCGTGTGAATCCAAGCGCGTGAACCCATGACTTCGACGTGAGTTTGAAACAGCTCGGTCGGAGCGGGCGGGACCGGGCATTGAGCGAGTTGGTCGAGGGTCAGGGTGCTGCGTAAAAGGGTCGAGTTCTCGTCGTAACAAGCGACCGAGAGTCCACTCGAACAAGCCGCGGCGACTTGGAGCTGGAGGTGATAGCTTTGGGTCGGGTTTTCGGGACGCAAATAGGTTTCAAGCGCGATTACCCACTTCGCCGCCCGCGCTTGTTCAAACTCATCGATCGACGACCAGCGGGCGTCTGACCACTCCCAGGGTCGGAAGTGATCCTCGCGAAGCAGACAAGCGATGCTGTAGTAACTGTCTCGGGCGATTTGGACAGAGGTCTGCCAGACCGCCCCCTTAAAGCTCGGGCCCGGGCCCCAAGGCAGCTCGCACTCCTCGGGGTGAAAGCCCTCCCTCTCGAGTCGAGCGAATACCTCGACCGGCTGGGGACTCTCGTCGTCGCAGACGAGCAGAAAGAGAGTCGAAGGGGGACAGTCTCCGTCCGGTCGCAACGAATCGAGGCGATCGCCTGACTCGACCATCGGCTTACCAGATCTACGCTAGGGGGAACTCAGCGAAATGTCGGCGTACTTATCATGCGGTTCACGAGTGCAGTTAACATACTCGTTAACAATTCGCAAGCCGCCTGAACTTCGACAAGGACCCGGCGACCGGGTCCGAGCTCACCTTTTGCGGGCAGAGATCCCTGAAATGGGATTGTCGGGGGCCGGGTACCCCAACAAGTTGGGGTCGAGCATTGTGGAAAACTGGCTTATCGACCTTTGCTAAACTCCGTTTATACTCTCGGAGCCAGCCAAGACCAATTCGACTTGTTAACTCCTATGCTTCGAGACTCCCACGATTCGTCGACCCCGACTCGAGCGTCGGCTTCGACCACCCGGCTCCTCTGCCTCGGGGATCTGCATCTCGGTCGGATTCCCCACCACATCCCCGAGTTTGTCCGGGATTACCATCTCAACCCGGCCGAGCTCGGCCCTCGGACCGCCTGGTTCGCCGCCGTCGAGCACGCGATCGCAGCCGCTGTCGACGCGGTTCTTCTCGCTGGCGACCTCGTCGATCAGGAAAACCACTATTTCGAGGGGCTCGCGCCGTTATCCGAAGGGGTGGAGCGGCTCGTTTCGGCAGGGATCCAAGTAATCGCCGTCGCGGGTAACCACGACGCCAAGGTGCTGCCCGTACTCGCCGAAGAGATCCCCGATCTCAAACTCCTCGGCCGTAATGCGGAGTGGGAGTGGTGCACGATCGGCGACACGAATCCGATCGATGTCGTCGGCTGGTCATTCCCGGCTCCTCACCACGACCAAAACCCCCTCGCGAATTTCGAGCGGCCCAGTTCTGATCGACCCTCGGTGGGGCTCCTCCACTGCGATCTCGACCAGACTCAGAGCCGTTACGCCCCGGTCAAGCGGGCAGAACTGACTCAATTGCCGGTCTCGGCTTGGTGTTTGGGACATATTCACAAGGCCGACGCCTGGGAGCGAAACCCGGTGGGTTACCTCGGCTCGGTAGTCGGACTCGACCGGACCGAAGTCGGTCCGAAGGGAGCGTGGCAACTCGAGTTCTCGGCTGGGAAACCCATCGTGCAGTTCGTTCCGGTCGCTCCCCTGCTCAGGGTCCAAGAGCAGCTCGAGCTCGACGAAGAGAAAATGGCGCAGGACCTGAGTGGGCTTCGTTCCGAAATCTCGCGGGTGTTTCGGAAGATCCACGAGAGTCGGACCGGGGGCGAAACGACGCGGCTGGTCTTGGTCAGTCTTGAACTCCAAGGGCGAATCGCGGACCACCAAACTTTGAAGACTCAACTCGCCGACCTCGAGGGCGAGAAGTTGGCGATTCCCCTCGACGGCACGCTCTACGCCGTCGGAGAGATCACCGACCAGACGCGTACGGCCCTCGACCTCGAGCAGCTCGCCCAGGCCCCCGACTTACCCGGACTGCTCGCGCGTCAGATTCTCGATCTCACGCGATCTGAAATGAGCTATCAGATCTCGGCCGATCTCGAGACGCTCATCCGAGAGGAGTACGCGCGCAACCATTGGGACGTCCTCGATCCCGAACCGCCGTCCGAAGGTGAGCTCGTGGAACTCGCCCAATCGGTCGGGCTCGACCTGCTCGAACAACTCCTCGGACAGCGAGCCAATTCCGCTGCCTACGCTAGGCGTGAGGCTGATCCGAGGCCTCACCGCGAAGATCGCCGGCGCTCGATCGAGCAGGGAGATCTCTTTTGAAACTCGTGCGGATCGCAATCCGGAAACTCAGTGGTCTCGACGAGGCGATCGAGATCGACTCTTTTGCCGATGGAGTCACGCTGATATCGGGGCCCAATGGAATCGGGAAGTCGAGCCTGATCCGTGCGGTTCGGGCAGTGATCTGGCCCGATAGCTACCGCGATCCACAGATTGACGTGACCCTTGAGTGGGAATCGGGCGCCCGGCGATTTCTCGCCTCTCGCTTCGCCAACTCGACAACTTGGACCACGGCCGGCAAACCCGTCGCGCCGCCCCCGCTTCCGAGTATGCAGGTCGCTCACTGCTTCACAATTCAAGCCGAAGATCTGCGCGATCAACACGAGTCCGACGACGAACTCAAACGACGCTTGATCCAAGAGCTCGCAGGTGGCTACGACTTTCGGGCCCTCTTTGAATCCGAACCGATTGCGCTGACTCCTCGGCACGGACAGAAAACTCGTCTCGAGCTTCTCAAGCGGCTCCCCGAACTCGAAACGTTGCGCAATCAGCAGCGACAACTCCTCGAGCGAAGCCGGCAAGTAAAACGTCTCGAGGCGGAGGTGGCGTCGGGCCGGCAAGCCGAGAGCGAGCTCAAGCGAATCGAATCGGCCCTCAAGCTCCGCGCTCTTCGCCGGGAGCTGAGCAGCGTCCTCAAACAGCTCGCGGAATTCCCCGAGGGGTTAGCGACTCTCCACGGTCAAGAAGCGAGCGATCTCCAAGCCTTAGAAGATGCGATCGAGCGAGCCGAGACGCGACTCGCGCGAGTACAAGAAGAATTGCGAACGCTCGAGAGCGAGCGGGACGCCGAGGCTGGGAAACGGGTCCTGAGTCGATCCGAACTCGACTCCCTGCGCGATATCGTCGCCGACCTCAAGCAGAGAGAGCTCGAGATCGACCGACTGAACGCGCAGCTTGAGGAACTCGGGAGTCTACTCGGTGACGGCGATCCGACGGATGCCCGCGACCTCCCCTCTCGGCGAGTGAGTTCAGAAGATCTCGAACAGCAGTGTCGACTCAGCGACCGACTCGCCGAGGCGGAGCGGTCACAGCAGTCGGTCGAAGAGGAGGTGCGGTTACTCGAAAGACGCCTTGCGCGAATGGGGGAGGCTCCCTTTTTGGACCGCGTCGAGTCACTCGGGCGCGAGCGCTCGACCGAAGTCGAACGTGATCTCTGGATAACCGTCGAGTGGGAGCGGGGGCGCAGTGGCTGGGTCGCGTTACAAGGATCTCTGCTCGCGGTTGGAGGTCTCTTTGGCGCTCTCTGCTGGCTACTCGCTCGAGAGGTTCCGGCACTCGCGATCGTTGCCTCGCTCGGTGCGTTGCTAACGGTATTGGTGATCCAGGGTCTGCTCGTCGCCCGCCGGCGACCGGTCGAGAATCGGCTTCGTGATCTGGGGCTCGACCGAGTGGGAACTCCGGACTCAATCCGAGAGACGCTAGAGGCCTGGCGGCGCGCGGTGGCCCAAGCGGAACAGCGCCATTCGGTGCGCGAGCAGCTGAATCACTCCCGGGAGAGGCTCGAGGTTCTCGAGCGGCGAGTTGAGGCGTCGACCGAGGCCCTCATAGATTTCCAATCCGAGCTCGGAGTGGAAGCGGGGCCCCTCGAAGGTCGGCTCTTTCTCGAGCGAGCGCTCGAGAGGGATCGGCGCGAGGCAGAGCTTCGAGCGCTCGAAGTCAGGCGGTCCCGGTTGCGCGAGGAGCGCGACCGCGACCTTGAGACGAGTCGGAGGTCTTTGTCGGATTGGTTTTCTGAGTCGAAGACGAGTACGGCAGCACTCCGGCGAGCGCTGGCCGAAGCGAACGAATTTGCGGCTCGGGCGGCGGAACGGAGCCATAGACTCGAGAGTCTCGAACAGAAACGCCGCGAGTTCTCGGAGGATCGACTCGAGAAGGCGGCGGAAAGAGAGCGCTGGCTTACGCGCTGGAAAAACCCGCGCGACCGGCAAGAACTGGCCGAGTGGATCGCCCTGCTTCCCGAGTTTCGCGCTCTCGAGGAACGCAAACTCGAGCTGCGGGCCCAGATCGAATCGTTGCGGGCGGATACTACGGCCGACCTCGAAGAGACGAGCGAGTCTTCGCTCGAAGCGCGTCGTCATGCGCTCTGCGACACTGTCGAAAGGTATCCCAATCTCATCCGCGAGATCGCGACGACGGAGCAGGAGATTCGACAGGTGACGCGCGAGGGTGAACTTGCCCAGAGGCTCGCCGAAGTCACCGAATTGCGCAGCGAATTTGCCGAACGTCGAGTCGAACGCACGCGCGGACTCATCGGTCGCCGCCTCCTCGAGTGGGCACTCGCCGAGTATCGAGAGAAGAGCCAACCTCGCGTGCTCAAGCGGGCGAGCGAGTGGTTTTCGCGCTTCACTCGTTACCGCTACGAGCTTCTGACGACGAGCGAAACGGTTTTGAGCGAGGCTTCGGTGTTTTCCGCCTTGGATACCGTGAAAGGGCGAGCGGTCGAAATCTCCAAACTCTCCTCGGGCACGCGGGTTCAACTTCTGCTCGCCGTTCGACTCGCCTTTGCGAGCGATCAACACGATTCGTTTCCGATCTTTCTCGACGAGGCGCTGACCTTTTGCGACGCGGATCGGCAAGCGGAGATTCGCAGCTCGATCGAAGAGTTCGTAAAGACTTCGAGGCGTCAGGTCATCTATCTCACTTGCCAAGAGGCGGAGATCCCCCTCTGGAACGAGTTGGATTTGACTCCTTCGCACCTACCTCTGGATCGCCTCCGGGATACGGAGAGGTCTCGAGCCGCCGAACTCCAATACCGACCCCCGGAGCGGGTGCCGGTGCCTCCCCCTCAAAACGTCGACGCCTCGGAATATGCGCGCCAGCTCGGAGTTCCGCGGTTTGAGCCCGAGCGAGGATGGCGCGGGATTCATCTCTACTATCTGCTCTCTGACAATCTGTCGCTACTTTACGAGTGTGTTCGACGCGGACTTGAAACGGCGGGACAGGCGCAAGCGGTTGTCGCTCAGGAGAGGGGCGATTGGTTGGCTCCGGGCGATCACGAGCTGCTCGTCGACCGGCTTGGGGTAACCGAGCAGTTTGTCGCAGCCTGGACTATCGGCCGTGGGCGCCAGCTCACTCCTCGAGACATCATGGGCAGCACGCTCACTCCGGTGTTCAAGGAGCGGCTTTTAGAGATGGCGCGTGATCTCAGGTGGAATACGCAGAAGCTCGTCGAAGAGCTCAGACAACGCGACGATCAGCGCGTCAAAGGCTTGCGAGAGAACAAAGAGCGCGAGTTTCTCAACTATCTCTCCGAGTCGGGGGCTTGGGACCCGAGGTCTCCCCTAAGCGCTTCCGCCCTCAAAGAGCGCGTGCTTGAGAAAACGGGTGGCGACCCCCAGTCTGCCGCCTGGACCGATCATTTCTGGAGACTCTGTCAGAGCCATTCGGATTTCGATCGCGATCATCCGCACCCGCAACCGTAGCGTCAACGATCGACTCCTTATCGGTCGTTGGTCGTACGACACCCCAACTTGAGTGTCACGGATGACTCGGGTACTAACTGGCCGTCCCTCGACCAGTTGGTCGGCGCCGCGCCTCCTCGACGAATTCACCAATCTAGCAGCCCGTTGAAAAACTGGTTTCGATGCGGGAGGTCGAGAATTCGAGCCC
>CAYZYD010000006.1:0-20298 GCA_964482505.1 uncultured Planctomycetia bacterium
AGGTCAAAACGCTCCCTGGGTTTGCCTCGCGGCTTGGGCGACCGTGGCTGACGATGCCGAAACGGCCGTCCTCGCGGCGACCGAGGCGGAACTCTTTGCGGGCGGTAGCCGCTTCGCCAAACAGGTGCTCCGTCGGGAGCACGAGCGTAAACGTGGTCTCGAATCCGACCTCATTCTCGACGAGGCAAAGCAAGGCTGGCTTCTCAATCCCGAGTACCGAGAGGTTGGAGCGCTGCGACTCGATCGAACGCTTCAGAACTGAAGACGGGCACTCTCCTAACTTAGCAGCGCCTGGCGCCAAAAAAAAACGGGCGGCGATTCGAACTGCGAATCGCCGCCCGTTCCTCGTTGAGGTGAGTTGCTCTTTTGTATCTGTGGAGATTCTGGCATTCTCATCCCAGTACCGGGCAAGGAGTGAGAATCGATGACGGCAGCCGACGCGGAATCAGGGAGCAACGATGAGCAGGTTGAGCAGCAAGTCGCCCGTATCGACCCCGCTTACGGCAACGACCGAATATCTGCGGGGGAGTATTCGCACCGTTACGGCGAACGACTCACGCTCCTCGCGACCCCCTTCCTCTTGACCCAACTCGCTGAACTCTGCTCGCCCGATACCGTTCAACCCCGTTTGAATCAGCTCGTCGAAAGCTGCTACCGGCAGTTGATGGTCTCAGTTCTCGATCGGGAGTTTCCGCGCACCGAGGTGACGCGCCCCACTCGGATGAGCGAACTCCACGCGGGAGCCGCTTACCACGGCGCACAACTCGATCGGGAAACCCGTGCCGTCGTTGTCGACATCGCCCGAGCCGGAATTCTCCCCGCTCACGTCACCTTTCAACTCCTGTCCGAGGTGTTGAATCCGGCTAACGTCAGGCAGGATCATCTGGTGATGAATCGACTGGTCGATCGATCGGGTCAGGTGACAGGGGTTGGCCTCTCGGGCTCCAAAGTCGGAGGTTCGATCGACCACCGGATCGTGGTGGTCCCCGATCCGATGGGAGCGACCGGGGGTTCGGTCGTGCGCGCGATTCAGCATTATGAGGCGAGCGATTTGGGCCGTCCCGAACTGCTGATCATGGTCCATCTCATCGTCACTCCAAACTATCTCCGCCGGGTTTGGAGCGAATTCCCGGAAGCTCGCATTTACGCGATTCGGGTCGACCGAGGTCTGAGCGAGGCCGAGGTCCTCGAGCAAGTTCCGGGGGAAGCGATCGATCGCGAGAACGGGCTCGACCGCCGTCAGTACATCGTCCCCGGGGCCGGCGGGCTCGGCGAGGTTTTTAACAACGCATGGGTTTAACCCGACCCAAAATCAGGTGAGGACGCGATAGTGACGCGCAAAGCGACGAAGCCGCAAACGCCCCCCGAACTGCCCCCGCACACGCTCGTTCCTCTTCTCTCAGAAGATCAGATCCAGAGCCGAATACGAGAGATTGGACAAGCGATCTCGAATGAGCTCGGAGATAAAGAGGCGATTGTGATAACAGTGCTTAAGGGCGCTTTTATCTTCGTCGCCGACCTCGTCCGGCAACTCGAGATTCCGGTGAAGACTGAATTCATGAGAGTTTCGAGTTACGGAAACCGTATCGTGACCTCGGGGGAGGTAAAGCTCGAACTCGATCTCCAGGACTCTATCGCCAATAAGCACGTCATTCTCGTCGAGGATATCGTCGATACTGGACTCACGGTGGAATACCTCAAGACCAATCTTCTCTCTCGGCAACCTGCCAGTTTGAAAACCTGCACTTTGCTGCACAAGCCTTCGAATAACGTCAAGATCTCAAACATCGATTATGTGGGCTTCAATATTCCCGCGGAGTTTGTCGTCGGGTACGGGCTCGACTACCAAGGCTTCTATCGAAATCTCCCTTACGTCGCGCAAATCGAGTTCCCGAGCTAACAATCCGCCCGCAGAGTCATTCCAGTTGAGGCCGGCGATATCCGGCTGCGTGAACCACCGCAAGCTCCGATAAGACGCAAGCAGGCGGGGCTCTACGCGCCCAAACCTCACCAGCCTCCAATCGATAGTGTCCTGGGCGGACTGCCGACTTGGACTCCAGGAGAGAGGCTACCCGCGAGCCTGGGCCCGTTCCGCCGGGCCTGGCCCGCAGTTGCGCTTCATAGCAGAACAGCCTTTACAGTGGGGTGAAAAGGATGGTCCCTGAAGGTCGACCCGGTCAGGCCTTGAACGACCAATCTGTGGGGACTTAGGAAAATCGCACCACGCTGACAGCTCCGGCATTCTGAATGCGCTGATCTTCTCGATTGAGACGGAGAGGATCGAGCGTCATGGCTGGAAGTCCGAACATCAGAGTGGTCCCGGTGAGCCCGCCCCAGGGGGCCATCTCGCGTAGCCAAGCGTGCCGGTACGAACGAGAGTTTCTTTATCACTTCGCCGAAGGCCTCAGGACCCAGCCCCCGCGTCGACTCTATGACCCGAAGCTTCAGCGCACCCGCCGGACCAAGCAGCGTCTAACCAAACACGACCCCTACCGCGAACTCGTTCACCGAGTAACCCGACTCGGCCACTTCGATTTGGGGCTGCTCGATTCGATTCCTCACAACCGCTGGATCGAGGTGGAGTTTGGTCCACGTCGACGACTATGGCGTCGGTCCCGACCCTTCTTACGAGTCGTCGCCATCGCGGTCAGCCCGCTCGATGAGTTAATTCAAGCGGATTATTCGTCGGCCTTGGCGGGCTGGGAACGCTTCCAAGAATTCGAGCGGCATCTACCCCGAGCTGGGGGCGTCCACACGGTTATCGGCGCGCTCTCGACGACTGGCTGGCGACCTGAATTCGCTGAACAAGTTCCCGAAGGTGAGCAGTTTCACTGTCTCCTCGTCGAGCCTGGACCCCGAGGAGGTTGGCGGACTCATGGAACACTACCAACCGAGTTCTCCGAAGTGGCGTTGTGGTTTGATCCCGAGGATTCGGCGAGCAAGATCAGCCGGTGCGCTCAAGTTTTATCCCAGGATCCCGAGCTCCTCATCCCGGGAGGGTATCGCGACCTCGAGGAATTGCGGAATGAGAGCGGCGTCGAACCGGCGATATTTGAAGCCTCGGTCCGTCAATTACTAAAGTCCGATCCGAAGCTGGACCGCATTCAGTGGCGGGATCGGGAACTCCTCAAGCGAGACCGGTATTAACGATGATGAATCAAATCAAGAAGCTCTGGCAGAAGGCGAATTTTGGAGTTGAAACGACCCAGCTCCTGCGTCGAGCCAAGAACAGCGCCGAGTTACTCAAGGGACTCGATCAGCTGATTACCCAAAACGAACTCGCGATCGGCGATACCCACCAGGAGATCGAATCGCTCGAACGGGTCGAACTCCGTGAGATGGCGAGGATTCGCGAGGGTCAGCTTCCGGCGCGAACCAAGAACGACACCCTTCGCAAGATCAAGCGGCTCCGTTGTCAGATGGATCATCTCGAGGAGAAGCAAAAGGTCTACAACCGCAACATCAGCCTTCAGGTTTATCTGATCGGCAAGATCCAGGTCTTAGAAGCGATGAATTTGCGGGGTCTGGACGACTCGACGATCGATCGAATCGTTAGCAACTACGAGCACGAGCTCCTCCAGTATCAAGCTGCTCTCGACACCGAGGCGGCCTTGGCTGAGGAGTCCGA
Source organism: uncultured Planctomycetia bacterium (assembly GCA_964482505.1). Classification (GTDB taxonomy): domain Bacteria; phylum Planctomycetota; class UBA8108; order UBA1146; family JAJFFE01; genus CAYZYD01. Next base: position 3,629 of record CAYZYD010000006.1, read on the forward strand.
TATGGTGCTCGACGATACGGCTGAGCTCGGAGAGATCGAGCGGGAAGTCCTTGGCCGAGAGCTGCCAGAGACAATCAGCCAAGTGGCCGATGAGAAGGCGATCCAGCCCCGTGAACCCACCCCGTCATCATTAGCAGCACGAGCGTCGGTTCCCCTCTCGAGATCTGAAGCCGTTCAAGAACGAGGAGTTCCCGATGCCCCTGTTCAAAAGTAGAGCGCAACGACGAATGGAGCGAGAGCTCGAAGTGAGGCGCGGGCTCAATATGATCCGGCGCAATATCCGCGACCTCGAACGGAACGAGAAAGACTACCTCAAGAAGGCGAGACGGTCGCGATCGATTGGGGCGAACGAACAACTGCATTTCCTCAAGGCAACCCTCAAGCGTACCTCGACCCAGAGGAAGTTACTCGAGCGGCAACTTCTCAACATCGAAACCGCACTTCAAATCAAAAACCAAGCGGAGTCGCACTCACAATTCGCCCGTTCGATGCAATCGGTATCGAGAGCGATTCAAGAGTCGTTCGGACGAACTGATTTCCTCAAGACGCAGGCTGAGTTTGAACAGGCCCTCTCGAAGGCCGAATCTCTCGAGCGACAGATGGAGATCTTTCTCGAAGTGTCGAGCCAGTCGCTCGCCAACCCCGATTTGAGTTCAGACAGTCAGATCGTTTCGGATCAAGAGATCGATCAGCTCATCGAAGCTGATCCGCTCGATGAAGAGCGAGACGAGCTCGACGATTGGATTGAGAAGGGGCTCGTCGAGACCCGGCGTGAGATCGGTGGCCAGGAGTAGCCGATGTCGATCGAGACTCACTGGGATCACTACCGAGAACTTCGTCAAGCGGGGTTGGAAAGTCTCAAGCGCGGCGAGATGAGTCGAGCTCGCGAGGAGCTTCTGCGCGCCGCCCACGATCTGATGCGCGTCGCTTCGTTGAGCCGTGGAGAGCAGAAGAAGATTCGTTTTGAGCGGGCTCGAGCGCTTTGCGAGTTCGCGAAGCAGCTCGAACTGAACCGCGACGCCGGGTCCGCAGAGAGTGAGCTCCGTCTCCTTCCCGACGCTCGGCCCGACGTCGACTTCGATCAGATTGCCGGGCTCGAAGAGGCGAAGCAAGAGTTGCGTCTGCGTGCGATTCTGCCGCTCAGGTACCGACAGCAGGCCGAACGGTACCGGGTAAGGACAAGGGGAGGAGTCCTTCTCTACGGCCCCCCCGGAACTGGCAAGACACTCCTCGCGAGGGCCACCGCGGGCGAAACTCAGAGCGCATTCTTCAACGTGCGACCTTCTGACATCCTGTCGAAGTGGGTCGGGGACTCTGAACAACACGTCGCCGAGCTTTTCGAGTCGGCGCGACAGGCAGCGCCGTCAATCATCTTTCTCGACGAGATCGACGCCCTCGCGCCCGCTCGCAGTGACGATCAACCCGGAATCATGAACCGCCTCGTTCCTCAATTGCTCGCGGAGCTCGACGGATTCAAGCGCATGGACGAAGCCGTGTTATTTGTCGGAGCTACCAACCGACCCTGGTCGCTCGACCCAGCCATGCTCAGACCCGGCCGCTTCGATCGATTGATCTACGTCGGCCTCCCCGATCTCGAAGCGCGTCTCTTTATGTTCGGGCATGAATTAGAAGGACGGCCCACTGTTTCCGATCTCAATATCTTCGAGGCCGCTCAGCTCACGGAAGGATACTCCGGAGCAGATATCCAGCAGATCTGTTCGCAAGTGGCTGATCGCGCCTTCTTGCGGTCTATCGAGGAGAATCAGGCCTTTGCGATCGACCGATCTCTGCTGCTCGAGGTGATCCAAACGACTCAGCCGAGCGTGCCGGCTCGGGAATTGAGAAAGTACGAGAGTTATCGATGAGGATAACGCCGATTCCACTGCCGCCGCCTGGTCTCCTGGCGCGGGTCCTGCTTTTGAAAGCGCCGCGTCGAGTTCCGCTCGGTTGGCAGGCTTTAGAGGTCAACCGAGAGTCGTTTTGCCGAGGAAGAGTCGTCTACTCGGGCGCTGAGGTCGACGGTAGTGTCCTCATGTGGCGAGCTGATGATTGGCATCTGGAACTGGATTGCGGACATGCGAAGCACCGAGTTCGTTATCGAATCGGTTCGGGGCTTACCACGCTCGCACTCTTCCTCGATTTGGTTCGCAGCGTCGGCGGAGCCCTGACCGAGGCCAGGTTGACCCAAGAGATCCAAACCCGTTGTCCACACAATTCGCCTCGGGACAAGATCGATTCTGCGCAGCTTGCCCGGATTGGCTTTGACTGGGGCCTCGAATTTTGTGGGTGTCAGTCGGTGGAAGCGAGTGGGTTGGCCGCGCGTCGGGCGGTGGCTCAACCGACTTTTGCTCGCGAGCCAAACAGTCTGGTCGAGGTCGATTCGCAAAGTCCGCACGTCGCCGAGGAGTTTCCGTTTCATCCTAGGTCGCGCATGCGTCGTGCTCGAGAGCGGTCGAGGTCGGCGGTATGGGGAGGCCTCCCGCCCGGGCCAGCTGAATGCCAACCAAAAGCGGGCTGTCGAGGGCGCCCGAGTCTCGCCCCTCTCAAACCGAATTCGAGGCGCGGGCTGTTGGCCCGTCCGCCACGGTCACTTTGGATTCTCGAAGGCGACCATATCTTCTCGTACTCTCTCGGCGGTAAGCCCGTGTTTCGAAGAGTGATCGAGTTGCCAGCGTCGGTCGTGGGGTCGGGGACCGGGTATCGACGGATTTTAAATCTCGGTCGCCACCAGGTCTTCCTTTGCGGTCGTGGGCTTTGTTCGGTGCTGAGTGCTGAGGGCCGTAGGCGAAGTTACTCGGTCGAGTTTCCGTTTACTCCCGATCGTGCAGTCGCGACTGCGAACGAATTTTGGCTCTCTTCTCAGCGACACGGTCTCTTGCGGGTCACTCCTGACGCGGGCCGTCAAATGCGGCTCGAATGGATCTCCAAACGACCGAGCCAGATCGATTCGCTCGAATCAACCTCAGGCATCAGTGCGCTCAGAAAGGGTCGACTCTACCGGGTTACTTCGCAGGGGAGCCACTGCGAGCTTGACGTATCCCAACTGAACCAGATCGAAGGCGCGCAAGTCACCCAGTTTGCCCGACGCGGAGCCGACTTCCTCGCTTCCACCGAACGCGGTGAACTCGTCGCGAGACAGAGTGGTCAGTGGCAGCTCCAGTCGGTCTGGTCGAGACCGGTAGAAAGAATTACCGCACACCCCCGAGGTTGGGCCATTGAGATTCCCGGGAAGGTGGTGATCCTGACCCCCCAATTCCAGCGAGTCGGCCTGATTTCACTTCCCACAGGGTCGAGCTGGATTCCGTTTCAAAACGGAGTTCTGCTGCGCAGCACCAAGCGGCTTAGGTACGAACCCGTCGAAGCGAGTCAATCGGGTTGGAGGCTCGAACTCAGTAAACCCATCGACGATTTAGCAGTGATCGAGGAGCTTTGATGATTCTTTGGTTGTGGCGCCTGACCCTCATGAGCTTCGTTTTCGGAACCGGCTTGGTGACTGGAATCGAAGTCTCAAACCGCGTATCTCCTTCGGGTCCGCCGGTCGGTCAACCCGCCTTTGTCGTCTCAGAGCCCCAAGGCTCCGCCGAGTCGGGCTCGCGAGTTTCTGAATCCGACGATTCGGCCACTCTGCTCAATGCACTGCTCTCTTGGTTCGGGTTCCTCCTCCTCACCCCACTTCTCGCTTGTCCCCTCATCGCTCGCGCTCTCGCGCGGGGATCTAATGTTCTCAACGCGATTCTGTTAGTCCTAGTCGCGGCCCCTGGAGTGCTGGCGACGGTCTGGCTCAAACCGCTCGACTCAACGGCGCTCTCTTTGACGGCCACCGTTCTCGGTGTATTTGCATCTATCGCCTACGCTTACTTTCTCCTCAATTGGGTTGAGTCGAGAATCGAGCCGATCTCGTAGTCAGTCACGTGAAAACCGGGTTCGCGGAGTATCGCGAAACATTCCGCGAACTCGCCTTTTTCTACGGCACGCCTCCGCATGGCGTCGCCAGCGAAGGGATTCGAGCTTGCTCAACTCCGTGAGATCAGTTATCGACGGGGCCCACTGATCGATCACGAGAGAGAGGCGAATCGTGGACCCCAAGAAAGCGGCGCTCGAATACCACCGTCAGAAACCGCCGGGTAAAGTCGAAGTCAATCCGACCAAGTCCACGGCGACCCAACGAGACCTCTCGCTCGCCTACAGTCCGGGAGTTGCAGAGCCCTGTCTCGAAATTCAACGCGCCCCTGAAACCGCGTTTGAGTACACGGCCCGCGGCAACCTGGTCGGGGTGATCTCAAACGGCACCGCTGTTCTTGGACTCGGCGATATTGGCGCCCTCGCTTCCAAGCCGGTGATGGAGGGGAAGGCGGTGCTATTCAAGCGTTTTGCCGGTATTGACGTCTTCGACCTCGAGGTCGACGAGAAGGATCCGGACCGATTTATTGAAACCGTCAAGCGACTGGGCCCGACGTTTGGGGGAATCAATCTCGAAGATATCAAAGCCCCCGATTGCTATGAGATCGAGCAGCGGCTTCGAGCGGAGATGGACATTCCCGTCTTCCACGACGATCAGCACGGTACCGCCATCATTTGTGGAGCGGCACTTTTGAATGCCCTCTCCATCGTCGACAAGAAGATCCACGAGGTTCGGATGGTGATCTCGGGGGCTGGAGCCGCGGCGCTCTCTTGCGCCCGCCTCTTCCGAAGCCTTGGGATGGCGCGCGAGCATATTTTGATGTCCGACTCGCGCGGAATCCTCTACCGCGGCCGCGAAGCGGGGCTCAACCGGTACAAGGAGGAGTTTGTCGTCGAGACTTCGGCCCGCACCCTGAGCGACGGTATGGAGGGGGCGGATATTTTTGTGGGGCTTTCCAAGGGCGGGCTTGTTACCGCCGCTATGCTCAAAACCATGGCGAGCGATCCGATCGTCTTCGCTCTCGCCAATCCCGATCCTGAGATCTCATATCCCGATGCGCTCGAGGCGCGCCCCGACGCGATCGTCGGGACCGGACGCTCTGACTTTCCCAATCAGATCAACAACGTGCTCGGTTTCCCCTTTATCTTTCGCGGGGCGCTTGACACACGCGCGACCGAAATCAACGAGGCGATGAAGCTCGCGGCGGTGCAAGCGCTCGCTCAACTCGCCAAGGAGGAGGTGCCCGAGAGTGTTTCCAACGCCTACGGGCAGCGCCGCATCGGTTTTGGTCGCGAATACCTCATTCCGAAGCCATTTGACCGCAGAGCTCTGACCCACGTGTCGAGCGCCGTGGCGAAAGCCGCGATCGAATCCGGAGTGGCGCAACGGAAGCTCGACCTCAGCGAGTACCGAAAGCACTTGCAGGGTCTGCTCGGGGGGTCATCCAAGATCATGCAGGTGATGATTTCTAGAGCGCGCCGTGGTCAGCCTTGCCGGATCGTTTTTCCTGAGGGAGAAGACGCCCGCGTTCTCGCGGCTTGCGATCGAATCGTATCCGAGGCGGTCGGCAAGCCCGTCCTACTCGGCTCTCCGAAAGCGATTCGAAAAGCGATCGAGAAGCATGGCTTCAGTTGGTCTGAGACCGAGTACGAAATCGTCGATCCCAAACAGGATTCGCGCCGCGAAGGGTACACAAGACGACTCTACCAACTTCGCAAGTACAAAGGTCTCAGCATGGAGCAGGCGGAGCAGCGGGTACGCCAACCGATCGACTTTGGATTGATGATGGTCGAGCAGGGAGATGCCGAAGGGCTTCTGGCGGGGATTAACCACAGTTATCCCGAGACCCTTCGGCCCGCGCTTCAGATCATCCGCGTGCACGACTGGCTCAAGACCTGTTCGGGTGTTTACATCATCGCAAAAGGCGAGCAGGTCCACCTCTTCGCCGACACGACTGTAAACGTTGATCCCAGCCCCGAAGACCTTGCCGAGATTGCGATTTGCGCCGCCGAAGTCGCCTCGCAGTTCGGGATCACTCCCTACTGCGCGATGCTGAGTTTTTCGAACGACGGCTCGACGATCCATCCCCGCACCGAGAAGATGCAGCGCGCAATTGCAATCGCCCGCGACCGCTACCCCGAACTCCGAATCGTCGGGGAAATCCAAGCCGACGCGGCGATTGATCCGCGGATCCGAGCGGAGGTCTTCCCCAACGCCTCCTACTCCGAACCCGCTAATGTGCTGATCTTTCCCGATCTCGATTCGGCCAACATCGCCTACAAACTTGCGATGACAATCGGCGAGGCCGAGGGCCTCGGCCCCGTGATTCTTGGCCTCAAGAAGCCGGTGAATGTCATCGCTCAAGGCTCCGACGCAAACGATATCTTCAACATGGCCGTTCTGACGGTGGTCAAAGCTCAGGCCGAGGGTGAAACGCTGTAGTTAACGCTTGAGTCTTGAATTGAGCCCGTAGCGGTCGATCCGCCGGTAGAGATTCGTCTTGGGGACGCCGAGGATCCGAGCGGCGCGCGCTTTGTTCCCACCCGTCTCTTCGAGTACTTCCTGGATGACCCCACCGAGAACCGCTCGCTCAAGTCCGTAGAGATTGGTTCCAACCTCTTCGCGGACTTTTTGGGTAACCGAGCTCGCGAGCGTCGCGGTAGTTACGCGTGGGGAGAGGTCTCCGCGACGGATGACGTCGGTCGATAGTGCCACCGCACGCTCCATCTCATTTTGAAGTTCCCGGACGTTCCCGGGCCAGGCGTAGGATTGGAGCGCTCTGAGTGCGCAATTCTCGATTCGGGGTGGATCGGCCTCGGCCCGGACGCTGAAAAGTGTGAGAAAGTGCCTCGCAAGCGGTCCGATATCGAGAGGTCGCTCGCGTAAGGCGGGGACACGCACCTGAACCACATCGATTCGAAAGAGGAGATCCTCCCGGAATCGTCCCTCCTTCACCTCTTCGGAGAGATCTCGGTGAGTGGCGCAGAGCAGGCGAAAGTCGACCGATCTCGGTTCCTTGCCCCCGATCCGTCTTACTTCGCGCTCTTGCAAGACTCTCAGTAACTTGCTTTGCAGCTTCTGGCTCATCTCGCCGATTTCGTCGAGAAAGAGAGTTCCCCGGTCGGCCTTCTCCACGAGCCCCGCTTGCGATCGATCCGCCCCGGTAAACGCTCCGCGCTCCCAACCGAAGACTTCCGCCTCGAGCAAACTCTCAGACAGGGCGGCGCAGTTTTCAGTGACAAACGCTCGCCCAGTGCGTCCCGACAACCGGTGAATCGCGCGACCGATCAGCTCCTTACCAGTACCGCTCTCCCCGTAGATCAAGACCGAAGCCTCGGCGGTTGCGACCTTCTCTATGGTCGTCAAGAGCGCTTGCAATTGCGGAGACTCACCGACGAACTCCGGAAACTTCGGGCGCAACTCGGACCATGGGGTGACCGAGGATACGGTCGGCTCCTCGTGGTTTTGGTTGAGTTCGGGCGAAGTCTGGTTCGCTTCAGATGAGAGGATGAGACCAAGCGCCGCATAGAGTCGACTATCGACGAGACTCTCGCCTCGGCCAGTGTGTAGTCGATAGCTTGGAGTCGGCACGACGACAAGACGTCCCGTTTCGCGACCGAGATAGTGGAACCTAAAAACTCGATAATCGGCGAATTGTCGGCCCGAAAGCGCGGCATCTTCGGCGAGGGAACCGAGCGGGGCGTCAAGCGCGGCCTGGTGCTGCTCGCCCGGCTTTGAGCCCGGCGGGAGCGGAAATGAGGCGGCGACACAGTCCCAACTTGCCCCTGTTTTGACTCGGCGGTAGAGAGCCCCCTCTCGCAGATAGCCCGCTCTCTGCCAGAGATTGAACAGTCGAACCAGCGTGGGTCGGTAGTCCTGATCGAGAGTAAGCAATGATATGAGATCGGTTTCGGCAGTTTTGAGAAAAGGACTTTGTGGACTCGGGGAGCGAGGACATCGGTTCACGAAGCGGTCCTTTCGGAGAGAGATTTGGTTTGAGCCCAGGGGGTGACGCCACGCGATTTATTGCTTTTATGCTATAAATTGCGTTAAGTCAATTGAAAATAGAGTCGGCCCAGTCTGGCTTTTCCGGGTTTGCAGACTTCGTAAACATGGGAGAATGCCGGCCTAACGAAGCGGGCGACCGGCGACAATTTGTTGTGTCGTTTAAGCAAACTTCACAAACAGTCCATAACTTCGCGTTTGTGAACTGGAAGGGACCCAGATAACGATGCTGTTAAAGCGCGAAAAGGTCGTCGTCATCGAGGACGAAGCCGACATCCTCGAAGTGATCGAGTACAACCTGGCCCGCGAAGGCTACAAGGTCGTCGGCGCCCGCGACGGGGAAGACGGGTTAGAGCTCGTTCGCAAAGAAGCTCCCGAGGTCGTTCTTCTCGACCTCATGCTTCCCGGTCTCGACGGCATCGAAGTCTGCCGAAAGCTCAAGTCGGACGCCGTCACTCGACCTATCCCGATCATCATGGTGTCGGCCAAAGGCGAAGAGTCCGATGTCGTGCTGGGTCTCGGGATCGGCGCCGACGACTACGTCACCAAACCGTTTAGCCCCAAAGAACTTATTGCCCGGGTCAAAGCCGTGCTTCGTCGCTCACCTCTCAAGGAGGAGCAGTCGACAAAGGATCGGATTATTCGAGACGGTGTCGTTATCGACGCGGGACGGCACGAAGTCCGCGTCAACTCGCAGCAGATGTCTTTCACCGCCACTGAGTTTCGGCTTCTCCACTTCCTCGCTACGCATCCGGGTCGAGTCTTTACCCGCGATCACCTACTCAGCCGTGTCATCGGTGAGGACGCTGTCGTGATCGACCGCAATATCGATGTCCACATTCGAGCGATTCGCAAGAAGCTCGGCGATCACCGCGAACTGATTGAGACAATCCGCGGAGTGGGTTACCGCTTCCGCGACGCCGACGGGTAGCCACCCCATTGATTCGCTCCCGCCTCCTTTGGAAATTCTATGCAGGCTACGTTCTGCTCATCCTCTTGACGGCGGGTTCGGTGGGAGCTCTGGTGAGTTCCCAAACGAAGCGACAGGACCTCAAAGATCAGCGCGAAGTCCTCGAAAGAAACGCCAAGAACTGGAGTCGGACCCTCGAGCCGAAGCTCGTCCGATACCTCGACGGGGACTCGAGTCACCTCGCGGATCTCCAAGCTCGGGTCATCGAGTACGGAAAACTCTCCAACCAGCGAATTACGGTTATCGACCCCGAGGGACGAGTTCTTGCTGACTCGGACGGCGATCCGAGCACGATGGACAACCATCTGAGTCGTCCCGAAGTCTCGCTCGCGTTGGTGGACAAGAGCTCGATCGGGATTACAACCCGCCACAGCGATACCCTTCAAGCGGAATACCTCTACGTCGCCTTCGCGGCCTACGACGAGGACAATCAGCACCTCGGCTTTATTAGAACCTCGCTTCCGATGAGCCAAGTCTCTCAGCGGCTCGCGGCGCTCACCCAAAAGCTCATCATCGCCGCGCTCGTTTCCGCTCTCTTTGCTTTAATCCTCGGCTTTCTCTTCGCTCAGAGAATTGTCGCTCCGATTCTCAAAATGACTCGAGTGGTTCAGGAGATGGCGGCCGGCAACTACCGGCAGCGGCTCGCGATCGCTTCAAGCGACGAAATCGGCGAGCTGACCGAAGCGGTCAACTTGATGGCGCGACAGCTCGGCGATCGAGTCGACACGATTACTCGAGAGAACAACAAACTACTCGCAGTACTCGGGGGGATGGTCGAGGGCGTGGTCGCGGTCGATTGTGACGAGAAAGTCGTGCTGATGAATGAAGTCGCTGCGCGCCTGCTCGAGACACCGCTTGACCAGTATCAACACAAAAGGCTCTGGGAGGTCACGCGCTTCCGCGAAGTGGCGGACGCCGTCAACCAAGTGCTCTCGACCCGACACGCGGTCAAATCGGAATCACGCAAGTTCATTCGCGCCGAAGAGCGAGTGCTCGAACTCTACGCCGCCCCGCTCGTCGACGGTGAGGGAGAGCTCGCGGGGGCGGTAGTCGTACTTCACGACGCAACCGAGCTTCGTCGGCTGGGGGCGTTGAGGCAGGAATTTGTCTCGAACGTTTCGCACGAACTCAAGACACCGATCACCGCGATTCAGGGCATGATAGAGACTTTGCTCGAGGATCCGGAGATGCCGCAGCCTTTGAGTCAGCGCTTTCTCGAACGAACCCGCGATCAAGCGGCCCGTCTCGCCGCGCTCGTAACCGACCTTCTGACGTTGGCTCGACTCGACGATGGCGAAAAGCAGGAGTACCTCGAAAAGCACCCACTCGATGTTCGCGAGCCGATCGAAGAGGCGTTTCGAAGCCTTGAGCTCGAAGCGGAAAAAGGCCAAGTATCTCTCGAATTGAGCTTACCCGACGAGCCGGTTCGGGTGGTCGCCGATCAGGAGGCTCTCCGGCAGGTCTCGAGCAATCTCATCACAAATGCGATCAAATACACGCCTCCCGGAGGTGACGTCTGGGTTCGCGTCTTTGTCGATAGCGGCGTCGCCGTTATCGAGGTCGAAGACACCGGAGTCGGTATTGAGGAGCGCGACCGGGCTCGAATCTTTGAGCGTTTTTATCGAGTTGACAAAGCGCGCTCGAGGGAAGTCGGTGGCACCGGACTCGGGCTCTCAATTGTCAAGAATCTGTGCCTTGCTCACGGCGGCGAGGTCTCGGTAGAGAGCACCGTCGGTCGGGGGAGTGTTTTTCGCGCCCGCTTTCCTCTTGCGACCCAAGTGATCGCGCATCAGAGTCGACTCGAACTTGGTTAGTCGGCGATCTATCAATCGAGGTACCGCGTTAAAGATTCTCTGCTAAGATAAACGGGGAGGAAATGTGGACACCCATTTTGAGCGAGACTTAGAGATGCTTCGTCGAGAGATTCTCGACGTCGGGGCATTGGTCGAGGAGGCGATCGACAAGGCGACCGCGGCGTTTATCCAGCGTCGTCCCGATCTGGTCAAAGGGGTTCTGGACGGCGATCGCACGATCGATCGTCAAGAGGTTCTGATCGAGGAGCACTGCCTCAAGATCCTTGCGCTCCACCAGCCCGTTGCCAATGATCTGCGCTTTGTCGTAACGATTCTCAAGGTCAATAATGACCTCGAGCGCATGGGTGATCTCGCCACCAATATCGCTGAGCGTGCTCGGATTCTCGCTTTGAGCTCACCCCTTTCGCTGCCGCTCCCCTTCGACCAAATGGTCGATAAAGTTCGCGAAATGGTGAAGTCGAGTCTCGACTCGCTCGTACAGACAAATCCCGAACTCGCGCGAGAAGTGATCACTGAAGACGATCACGTCGACGAAATGAATCGCGAGATTTTCAGCCGGGTTCAAGATCACATGCGCGAACAGCCAGACTCGGTCGAGCAGGGCGTCAACACACTCTCAGTCTCTCGCCACCTCGAACGGATCGCCGATCTCGCCACCAACATCGCGCAGGACGTCGTCTTTCTCGTCGAGGGAGAGGTGATCCGGCACAAGTCGGTCTGAGGCCAAGTGTGAGCGGGGCGGTGGGCCAACCCCCTCAGTGAGTGTTTCGCTTCAGTATTCGCGTGATATTGGGGGCAGCTTCACGCTGAAGGCTCTGGTAGACTCAGGACCCTCCCTGATAGGCTCGATCCCGCCACCACAGTAAGTCCGGTCGAGTAGCGATCTCCTCCCCTGACAAGAGGCCTCGATGTTTTCGAAAGGTACTCGGCATCTCGCCCTCCTCGCGATCTTCGGTTGCGGGCTGTTTCTCGGATCGCCCCTGCGCGCGCTTCCCATAGACGAACCCCGAGCCGGTGAGACGTGGCGCCCATTTGAACATCCGGCGGTACTGCGCCGCACCTTTACGGGTTTCACCCGACCGCGACGCTCAGTCGAGATCAGTTCCGAGGTGATCGGTCGAATCGTCGAGGTGTGTTTCGAGAAGGGGGACGTCGTCCCCGAGATTAAGGAGACTGGCTCGGCTTCCGTAGCGGTCCGTCTCGACAGTTCGCTCGCCGAGCAGCAACTCAGAGTCGAGCAAGTTCGGCTCGGAGTGAGCCAAGCGGAAGTCTTGATCAGTCGGATTTCCGTCGGATTGTCGCGCAGCGAGCTCTGGTTTCGGGAGAAAGAGTTCGAACGATTCCAGCAGCTCTTCGACAGTAAGCGCGCTTCGGAACGCGAACTCGACGCCGTGAAGTTCGATTTCGAAATCGCCGAGATCCGAGTTCGAGAGGCCGAGGAGCGGGTGAAGCTCGCCGAAAGTCGAGTCCTCGAGTCCCAAGCACAGGTCGCGCTCGCCCAAGAGGAATTGCGGCGGCGGCGCATCGAAGCCCCCGAGGGGTGGCGCATAGAAGAGCGCTGGGCGGAAGTAGGGGCGCTCGCCCAACCAGGTGAACCGTTGTTGCGGCTTGTCGACCTTTCGACCTTGAGGGTTCCTTTACGACTCGCTGAACGGGAACTTCGAGCCTTACGCAAGACGGTCAACCGAGGCGAGTCGTCGCGCCCGCTCACTCTCTACTTGCCCGGACCGGGTCGCGAGTTGACGGGTCGCGTCGCGTTTGTCAGTGCCGAGTTCGATCCCGATAGCCAGAAGCGACTCGTTGAGATCGAGATCGATTCGGTGGACCTCGCCGAGATCGGCGTCAGTTCGTCGGGTGGGCTTGAAGTTCGCCTCGAGCTCGACGTTCCCGAGCCTTCATCTGGAGTCACGATCCCGGCTCGTTTCGTGCGCAGGTCGCTCGAGCAAGCGGTCGTCAAGGCGAAGTCGGGAGATCTCTACACCGTGGTGCTGCTGCGTCGTGAAGGCGACAACTGGATCGTCTTGCCCGGGCCCCTTCCTCCCCAGACCGAGCTTATCGTTCCTGATTAGCAATCGTCCTCGTCTCGTCGCAACTCGATCTGCTGCTGATCTTCGAGGCTCGCCATACCGTCGGGCTTTGGTTTTCCTGCCCAATACGAGCCTCGTAGCGTTCGCTTTTGCCGGGTCGTCTACTCCACCTTCGACCCGTCACCCCGAGAGGTCGTTCTTGTGAAGTCCCTGATCGAAGCGAGCCTTCGACAAAACGTCTTGATCAACGCGGTCTTCATCGGCCTCGTCGCCTACGCGGTTTCGGTTGCACTCCCTTCGCTGCCGATCGATCGCTATCCGAACTTCAGTTTTGGGCAAGCTCAAGTTCTCACGCGCTATCCTGGTGCGTCTGCGTTTGACGTCGAGCGGCTCGTCACCAAGAAGATCGAAGACGCAATCCGCGGGATGGACGACATCGAGTGGGTCAGCTCCGTCTCGGTCTTTGGTCAATCGGAAGTGCTCGTCAAGTTCATCGACGATACCGATTACAAGGCCCTCTACGACGAGCTGAGGCTTCGGGTTCTCTCGGTTCAAAACCAGCTGCCGACGATCGATGGGGATCCGCTATCCCCACTCTTTAGCGAGATCGAAACCGATACTTGGCTTCCCGTCGTTCAAGTGAGTCTGCTCAATCAAGATGGGGGGCGCTCGCTCGATAAGCGGGCTCTCACCTTGCTCGGTCGCGATCTCCGCAATCAGCTCGAATCGATCCCCGGGGTGAAACGCGTCGATCTATCGGGCGACGAAGATCAGCAGTTCACTCTCGCGCTCAATTCGGCTCGCCTCGAACGCTACCGCGTGTCGTTTGGCGAGGTGCTTTCCGCGCTCGAGTGGAGTGGATTGTCGCTACCGGCTGGGGTGGCCCGGACGAGCGCGGGCGAGCGGACGATCGTCGTCGACTCACGCTATCGAGCGCCCGAGGAGGTCTTTGACGTCGTGATCCGGAGAGATGGCGACGGCGCGTTCCTCAAAGTCGGCGATCTCATCGACGAAGGGGAGACGGGCATCCGCAAGGTCGAAGGGGCGCTTATCGCGACGGTCAATGGGCGACCCGCCGTCACCTGCAAAGTACTCAAGAGTCCCAAGGCAAACGCATTTGAGATCCATGAGAAGGTCGTCGAACGGTCGACCGAGTTTCGCGAGGTGCACGCGGACAAGCCGCTCGACTTGGTCTTCACCCTCGATTCGACGGTCAAGATTCGCGATTCGATGGCGGTGCTCTACGACAGCCTCATGCTCGCACTCGCGCTCGTGATCGCTACCCTCTTCTTTTTTATGACCCACCGCGGCGTCTTTCTCGGCATCGTCGGATCGATTCTGGGCGTTACCGCGCTCGTCGTGATCGCTGCGTCTGATCGACCGACCCTCGAGTTTACGGCCCTCGGTGCGCTTGCGATTTTTGTCTTCTTCGCCTGTCGTAGCGCGATTCTCACCGTCGCAGGAATCGATTTTAGTTTCCTCGGAACCCTGGTCGCCTTTTATCTCTTCGGACAGTCTTTGAATGAGATCAGTCTTCTCGGGTTCGTTCTCACCTGCGGCATCATAGTCGACGACGCGATTATCGTACTCGAGAACATACAGCGCCACCGAGAGACAGGCAGCACGCTTTGGCGGGCGGCGGCCGACGGGACCCAGGAGGTTTTCTGGCCCGTAGTCAGTGCGACGCTCACCACCTGCGCCGCCTTTCTTCCCATGTTGATCATGACCGGTTCGACCGGCGACTTCTTTGCGATCTTGCCGATTACGGTAGCGACGGCGCTCGCGATCAGCTTGGTCGAGTGTTTACTGATGCTGCCGCTCCACGCGATCGAGCTCGAGCGGGTTCTCGGCCCGGAAAAATCGGGGGAGCCCGCGGAGGATAGTACCGAGGGACTACTCGCTCGGCGCGGACTCTTGGGCCGGGCCGGTCGCATTTACTATGGCATTCTCGACTGGAACCTCAGGCATAAGGCCCCAACGCTTCTCTTCGCTGCGGTGCTTTTCGCCGGGGCGATCGGTATTGTCGCGCAGAGCTTGATGGGACCGGCTCGCGGCGAAGCCCCGATCCTCAAGCTCCGCTTCTTCCCCGAAGATCTTTCGATCCTCAATATCACGCTCAGAACTCCGGCCGGCTCGTCGATCGAAGAGACTGACCGCATCGTTCGAGAGATCTCGGAAGACTTGATCGCCCACGGCCCCGGCGTCATCGCAAATTCGACCGGACTGGCGGGAATGACCGTCGACACGACATTTCGCCCGGTCTGGAACCGTCGCTACGGCTTTCTCCTGGTCGAGCTTCCCGCGCGCGAAGACCGCGAGTACGACAACCCTCAGCTGCTGATCGAAGAGTTACGCCGCGAATTGACTCAGAAGTATCAACCTCGCGGGGTCCAAATTCAGGTGACGGCGCAGAAGGACGGTCCACCGACGGGGGCGAGCTTGAGTGTTCGGGCCGAAGGCGAAAACGATCAAGCGGTCGCTCAGCTCGCCGACGACCTCTACGCATGGCTCGCCCAGGAGTCGGCGGACGGCGGCAAGCTCAAAGGTCTCATCGATCTCAAACACGACCGTGAGCTCTTCGAACAGCAGATCCGTTTTGTCCCCGACCAAGAGGCGATGGCGCGGATGGGGCTCCGCGCCGACCGAGTCCAACGCTTTGTGGCAGGGGCTTTCGAAGGGGCCTTTGTCGGCGACTACTTGCGCAGCGACGACGAGATACCGATTCGAGTTCGGCTCGACTCCGCGAGCGTGGCCGACGTGACCGGGGTCCTCAATATCCCTCTCGCCCTCGACAGTTCGGGTCGACTCGTTCGCTTTGGCGACCTCGGACGCTTAGAAGCCGCGGTCGAGCCCTCGTCACTTCGTCGTCGCGACTTTCGGCGCGTGATTCGGATCGAAGGGAACCTCGCCGACTCTGCGGCTCTCTCCGCCTCCGCTCTCACGGATCTCGTCGAGGCGTGGTACTCCGAACATCGCTTCGACTATCCCGGCGCGATCTTGAGCTTTGGAGGGGAAGCCGAACACACCCAGAAGAGCTTTGAGAGTCTGGGACTCGCTTTCTTCGTCGCGCTCTTCGTGATCTATCTGATTTTGGCGACGCAGTTCTCGAGTTACTTTCAACCTTTAATCATCCTGTCGAACGTGGCCTTTAGTTTTACCGGCGTCGTTCTTCTGATGGCTCTGCTCGCATTCTTGGGGAGCTTCTTACCCGACTGGCTTGCCCGCGAAGAGCGGACCATGATCACGATGACGAGTATGATCGCGCTCGTGGGGCTGACAGGAATCGTCGTCAACGACGCCATCGTGCTGATCGACTTTATCAATAAACGGGTCGCGGACGGTTGGGAGATAAGCGAGGCGGTGCGTCTGGCGGGGCTGCAGCGGATGCGGCCGGTTCTGATGACGACGATCTCTACCATGGCCGGCCTCATCCCGATGGCGCTCGGTATTCCCTACTTCTCGACTTCTTGGACACCATTTGCTACCTGCTTCATATCGGGCCTGCTCTTCAGCACGACCATGACGCTCCTTATCATTCCGGTCCTCTACGAGCTCCTCTACCTCGTTCTCGGGCCCAAGTCTCGTAAGCGAAGAGACGATGATGAGGAGGATGCCGCGAGCAGGTTGACGAGCGAGTGAGGGGCTGTGGTGGTGGCCGAGCACTCGGCCGGTCTGGCCTGCTCTCTGTAACCTGACGAGCGAGTGCGAATCAGAATGCGCGGTCGATTCCAGCAGCCCGCCTGAAAAAATCGACTCGGCCACGAAGTCGATCTTCCTTCACCTAGTGTCCTGTTCGAAAAGTTCGAGCAAGAATCGCCGGCCCTCGACCTCCCTGGCGTTGTTGCCGCTCCTCGAAGGAGTTACCAATCCGACTTGCGTCGCGGCGCCTAGCCAGGAAGGCCGAATGGCTCGCCGAGTTCTCACTCGAACTTTCCGAACAGGACACTAGCGCC
>CAYZYD010000007.1:0-19551 GCA_964482505.1 uncultured Planctomycetia bacterium
GTCGACGTCCGCTCCGACGTCTACACACTCGGAGTCGTCCTCTTCCAGATGATGACGGGAGAAAAGCCCGTTGTCGCTCAGGGCAGCACCGTAGCCGCCAACCTCCAGAGCCTCATCTCTCAGCAGCCCAAACGGCTGAGTCAGATCGAACGGCGCTTTCGAGGAGATCTCGATGCGATTCTCGCAAAGGCCCTCGAGTCGAGCCCACGACACCGGTACAGCACTGTAGCGGAGTTTGCGGCCGACCTCCGCCGCTTCCTCAACCTCGAACCCGTTGGGGCTCGACCGCTGACGACCTTTTATCAACTGAGACGATTTGCGCGTCGCAACCGCGGCCTTGTCAGTTCGCTGGCGGCGATCTTCTTCGCGACTCTTCTCGGCTTCGTCGTCACGCTCCGCAGTCTCAGAATCGAGAGCCGCGCGCGACACGATGCCGAACAGGCGACGCGTCTTGCCGAGCAGGCGAAACTCGAGGCCATCGCGGCCCGAGAGGAAGTCGAGCGCGAAGCGCGCATCTCGCGGAGTAAGACCGAAATGTTTCAAGACCTGCTCAATTCGGCCGACCCGAGCATCGCCCTCGGTCGAGAGCTGACGGTCAAAGAACTGCTCGACCACATGTCGACCAAACTCGATCATGAAGAGGACCTCGAACTCGCCGCGGCGCTTCGCTATACCCTCGGTCGAGCGTTCTACTCGCTCGGCAAGAAGAGCGAGAGCGTGGCCGAATTCGAAAAATCGGTCGACCTCTACCGAGAGATCGGTCGCGAATCGATCGACTACTACAAGGCGGTGGGGTCTTTTGCCGTGGCCCTGCGGGCGGTTGGGGAACGCGAACGAGCCGCCGAGCTCTACCCGATCGCCATCTCGGGATACATCGCACAGCTCGGCCCCGACCACTCCGAGACGCTCGACTACAAAATGAACTACGCAACCTTCCTCTACCACTTGGGCGAGCTCGAGAAGGCCGAGTCGCTGCTGCACGAGGTGGTTGTCGGCCAGACAAAGAGGCTTGGCGCCGACGCTCAGAAGACGTTGCGCGCGCTCCATAACCACGCTGCGATCCTCTTGCGCCTCGGTCGGGTCGATATCGCCGAGACGCGGCTCCGCGAACTCGTGACGAGACGGCGCAAAGCGCTCGGGGAGCACCACCCCGAAACTCTGAGCACTCTCGGTATGCTCGCCGGCGCCCTCCAATACCAGCAACGTTATTCGGACGCGCTCGCAATCTTCGAAGAGATCTACCGCGGACAGGTCGAAGTCCTCGGCGCCACCCACCCGCTCACGCTACTCACTCGACACAATCGGGCGAGCATGCTGGCTCGACTCGATCGCTACTCGGAGGCGATTCCCATCGCGCGCGAGACCGTCGAGATCGCAACTCGAGAACTCGGTGCCGACGACCCTCAGACCCATCAATTCCGGCTGGGGCTCGCCGAGAGTTTTGTCGCGCAAGAGGACTTCGACTCGGCGCTTCCGCTGCTCGAAACCGTGCTCGATTTCCGTCTCCGCAAGCTGGGGCCCGACCACCCCAAGACTGCGAGCGCGCGTCACTCACTCGCGATCGCCCTTGCCGGTGCAGGCCGTCACGAGGAGGCGAGAGTGCTCGCCGAACTCAGCTTTCGAGGCTCCTCGGCGCGACTCGGTCCCGACCATCCCGATACGCTGATCGCAGCCGCGAGCCTCGCTCGTCTCACCTACCAAACCGGCGAGGTCGAGGAGGCGGCCGCAAAGTTTGAGGGACTCCTGACGCGAGCCACTGATTCGCTCGACGAGGACCGTTGGCAACGCTACTACCTCGTCGGAAAAGCTGGCGAGTATTTCCTTCTCGTCAAGAGATACGAGGAGGCGGAAGCGCGGCTGCTCGAAGCGTTTGAAGGTCTCGACCGACTCGTCGGGCGATCGAGTCAAGATACGCGGGAGGTCCTTGAGCAGCTCGAGGCCCTCTTTACCGAGCTCGGTCAATCCGACCGCGCGGCCAAATACCGAGAAATGCGCCTCGAGGCGAAGTCTCCGCCAGCCGCCGACTGATGTCGGCGCGTTCCCCCCACTTGTTTCGACCCCGAATTTCGCTTATATGAAGAAGCTCGGGTGCGGCGCTGTATTCCGCCCGTCTCGTCTGCCCGTATCGTCTGTCGCACCAGTGCCCCGCTTATCGCAGTGGCTCGCCAAAGTGCTCGCCGAATCACGGTTGCTCGCCGCATGGCCCACTGGGCGACCAAACTGTTGAGGGACTGAAGAGGCCTTTTCTTGACCGTACCCGAGAGCGAACCCGATCAACCCACCGCCGCGGATGAAACCGAAGTCCAACCCGCAGCGACTCCGTCTTCGCCACCGGAATCACTCGGCCTCGTCGCGAAACTCAAAAGCCTCGGCAAGCTCCGGCTCAGTGGGCTCGTGCTCTTCTCGATCTCGATGCTCGCCCTTCTCAGCATCGTGGTTCGCTTGCCCAGCGCCCTGGGAGTTCAGCGAACCGGGCTCCCGGCCGAGCTCGAGATCGTCGGGCATGAGGGCGAGTACTCGCCCAAGATCGACGGCACCTACCACATCGTGATCGACGTCGCGCAAGGTCGATCCGCCTACATGTCCCACTACGACAACAAAACGGTCTCGTTCGCCTGGCACGCCACGCGCGATCGCTCAATCGCGTTCGCCGACGCGGATATCGTCTTTATCTTGCCGCGCAATACCCCCGAGTTGACGCTCACCTGGGACGATCCCAGCCTTAATCCGGTGACGATCGGCCCCGGCGACCCCAAACGGTCGGCTCTATTTCGAGTCCCTATCCCCGACCAATATCGAGCGCACGCGATCCTTCCCTTTGATCTTACGGCCCCCGAAGGAACGAGAAACCTCCACCTCGACGCGATCGAGCTCCAGCCGCGCAATGACGAACTCAAGGAGGCGGACAATCGTTCCAAACGTACCCGACGTAAGACACGTTGGGCGCTCTTCTGGTGCTCGATCGGCTTGTTGGGAATCGTTCTCAGGCGACCACCGAGTAAACAGGCGGCGCTGATGACCGCGCTCTACCTCGGGCTTGCGAGTGGGGCCTTTGTCACCATCTCAGCCGAGCACCGCTACACCGGAACCCTTCTCGACTACCCGGGTGACTTTGCCTCAAAGTTTCGCAGCTCGAACCTCAACTCGAGTCTCTTGACCGCGATCGCCATTCGCCGAGGTCAGGGCGTCGGATATCCGGGGACGACTCTCGGCAAGGTCCGAGTGCTCACCTACCGTATGCCAGGCCATGCGCTCTTTTTGGCAGCGTCCTCCGTCTGGGTCTCAAATCCCGAAAACATCGTCGGGATGGCGCGAGCAGGTGCGTTGGGACAAGCGCTCCTCTGGATGTTTGGGTTCGCCCTCTTCGGAGCCGTCTCGGGATTTATCTTTGAAGCTTGGCGTCCTGCCCTCGCCGGTTCTCTCGTCGTTCTCCATCCCTCCTCGATCGACCGTCTGCAAGCCGATAGCGTTATCCTCCCTCTCGGTCTCCTCGTCGTCTCCGCGCTGCTCGTTGTCTATTTCACAGAGCGCCACCGCGAGCGTGTCCCCTGGTGGGCTCATCTCGTCGTCCACCTCGCGTTTTCATGCTGGCTGGTGGTTAGGACCGACGTCCTCATCGCCTGGATCGTGGTGAGCCTTCTTCTCCACCTGCCCAGGTACTGGCGACGGCTCTGGATGCCCATCGCCTGCGTACTGCTCATCGGAGTGAGCTGGGGCTTTGCCAAGGTCGAGCTCGAACGGCGCCACGGACGCGAGATGCCGTTTCAAATGTTCACCGCCAACACGGGACACGTCGCCTTTGTCGGTCTCTGGCAAGTCCCCGAACACAAGTTTCGGTGGACCCACAGCGACTCGAGTTACGACTCCTGGATCAAGCAGCACGACTACCGCTACGCCGCTCCCGAAACCGCGAGCTTCGCCACGCGCGGAGTGCTGCGCTTCTACCTGACCTACCCCGGGTACGTGATCTCGCTCACGATCCACAAAATGCGAAAATACTTCACTCGCAACGCTTGGACCGGGCACCTCTCAAGAGCGACACCCGCAGACCTCGGTCGCGCCTTTCGGTACGGGCTGCTCTGGTCGCTCTCGGGAATCCTCTTCGTCGCGCTTCTCATCGGATACCACCGGCGTTGGCAATTGATCGGTTGGTCACTCGTGCTCTTCAACCTGCCGCTCTTCTTTATCCTGCAGGAGAGCGCGGGGCGATTTGTTACCTTTCCGACGGTTGCGATCACTCTCTTTGCGAGCTTGACGCTACTCGACGCGGGCTTCTGGCGACTCTGGTTTCGACAGGCGTACCGCGCTGTCCCCTTTCTCGTGTTATGGGTCACGCTCTTCTTCTTCGTGGATAATCTCGACGAAGCGCTACTCGCGAGTGACTCGTTTCGCTATTCCACTCCGTTCCTCGATCCCGCCCACTGTTCTCTCAGTCAATTCAAGTAGCCGAATCTGAGCGGCTTTCTGAGGAGCCTCCATGCGAGTCTTGATCGTCGGTGGAGCGGGCTTTGTCGGCTCACAACTCGCGTCTCTCTACCGAGAGCGGCGCGGAGCCGAGGTGGTCTGCTTCGACAACTTGAAGCGTCGCGGTAGCGAACTCAATCTCGAACGATTTCACGAGCTCGGCATCGAGTTCGTCCACGGTGACCTGCGTTCGGCGACGGACCTCGAGAGCGTCGCTGGCGAGTTCGACCTGCTGGTCGAAGCCGCCGCGGAACCGAGCGTCCACGCGGGAACCCAAGGCGATGCGGGCGGTATCGATTACGTGATCGATACCAACTTGCTCGGCGCGACTCGCTCGCTCGAGTTCGCCCGTCGTCGGGCCGGGTTCTTCGTCTTTCTCTCGACCTCGCGCGTCTACTCGATCGCCCCGCTCCGGGCGATCGAACTGACCGAGTCAAAGACACGGTTTGAGATCGCCGCGACGCACCAATCCGGGCTTACGGATCGTGGGGTCGACGAGAGCTTCCCGACGGATGGACCGCGCTCGCTCTACGGGGCGACCAAACTCGCAGCCGAGCACTTCGTGCAGGAGTACGCCGACCTCTTCGATCTCCCGAGTGTGATCAATCGCTGCGGGGTGATCGCCGGGGCGGGACAGTTCGGTCGGGTCGACCAAGGCGTCTTTACGCTCTGGGTTGCTCGCCACCTGCTCGAGCTTCCGCTGCGCTACACCGGCTTCGGAGGCGAGGGTCGTCAGGTGCGAGACCTCCTCCATCCCCGGGATCTCTGGAACTTGATCGAACGCCAGACCCAAGAACGCAACTCGCTCCGAGCCGATCTCTTTAATGTGGGGGGTGGCCTCGAAATTTCGACCTCGCTCGCCGAGTACACCGAACACTGTCGCGCGGTCACCGGGCGGCGAGTCGAGATCGCCGCCGACCCCGAGACTAGAAGAGTCGACATTCCGCTCTACCTTTCAGACACCGCCCGCGCGCGAGACCGGTTCGGCTGGTCTCCCGAAGTCGGAGTTCGCGAAATTGTTACAGATATTCACGGTTGGCTTGAACTCGAGCGTGAACGGGGTAGGTTGCGGAGACTCTTCGGCTGAGCGAGAGCCACCGATCTATTCCTCAAAACTGACCAAAGAACGCGGTGGCTTCAACCGAAGTTGGCACGGGTGGAGACCTCAAGGATCGAGGAACAGGTTCGCCTTTCGCTGGTTCCTCGACCGGGCCATAATTGCGGGCGAGAGTGGGTCGTGCCTTCGCTTCCGGCAGTCGCTGCTTTACGCTGGTTTGAGGGATTAGAATCCTCAGCGGTAGAACCGCTCCCGCCACCGAGTCAAGAACTTCGCAGTGCGGACAGTTTTTTGGCGCCCCACATCCCGCCTGCCTCGGACGCACGACTGAATCCTCAGTCAATTGATTACGCAATAGAAATGAGACTATGTCGATCGCAATTGTCACCGGCTCGGCGGGCTTGATCGGGAGCGAGACGGTTCGTTATCTCGCCGACAAGGGGCTCGAAGTCGTCGGACTCGATAACGATATGCGGGCAAGTTTCTTTGGCCCCGATGCCTCGACCCGTTGGAAGCGCGAAGAGCTCGAACGGGAAATCGCGAACTACAAACACTACGAGACCGACATTCGCGATCACGAAGAGATCTACTCTCTCTTCGACAAATACGGGAAGAATATCGAACTCGTCGTCCACACCGCCGCTCAACCAAGTCACGACTGGGCGGCGCGTGATCCCTTCACCGATTTCACCGTCAACGCCAACGGCACGCTCGTCATGCTGCAGGCGACTCGCAACCACTGTCCCGACGCGACCTTCATCTTTACTTCGACCAACAAGGTCTACGGCGACCTCCCCAACTACCTCCCCCTAGTCGAGAAGGAGACCCGCTGGGAAGTCGATCCCTCGCATCCCTACGCAGAGCACGGGATCGACGAGTCGATGAGTATCGACGCTTCCAAACACAGCCTCTTCGGGGCGAGTAAGGTGGCCGCGGATGTTTTGGCTCAAGAGTACGGTCGCTATTTCGGTCTCAAGACGGGGTCGTTTCGCGGCGGCTGCCTCACGGGGCCGGCCCACACGGGGGCCGAGCATCACGGCATTCTCGCCTATCTCGCGAAGTGCGGTCTCTCGGGGCGCAAGTACACGATCTTCGGCTACCAAGGCAAGCAGGTCCGCGACAACATCCACAGCTACGACCTCGTCAACGCATTTTGGCATTTCCACCAGAATCCACGCCCCGGTGAGGTCTACAACCTAGGCGGGTCGCGACATTCCAACTGTTCCGTGCTCGAAGCCATCCATAAGGTAGAAGAGCTGACGGGCCGCGAGTTCAACTACGAACTCTCAGACGAAGCGCGCCAGGGCGATCACATCTGGTGGATTTCAGACGTCCGAAAGTTTCGCGGACACTACCCCGAGTGGGACTATCAACACTCGCTCGATTCGGTGTTCGAGGAGATCGTCGCCGCTTGTCAGGAGCGGGTCGAGGTTGCCGAATGATCCTGTCGGTCGTCATCCCCGCCCACAATGAAGAGGGTTGCATCGAGGGGACCGTGCGCGAGTTGCACGGGCTGCTTCGAACGGAGGAGATAGAGCACGAGATTCTCGTCGTCAACGACCACTCCAAGGATTCGACCGCGGAGCTGCTCGCAGATCTCGCCATGGAGATCGACGAAGTCCGTTACGTCGACAACGAGTTACCGGGCGGATTCGGCTATGCCATCCGTTATGGCCTCGCTCGCTTCCGCGGGGATGCCGTGATTGTGATGATGGCAGACAAGTCGGACTCGCCCGAGGACGTCGTTCGATTTTGGCGAACCTTCGAAGAGAAGCGCGTCGACTGCGTCTTTGGATCGCGCTTTATCAAAGGCGGCTTTACGCGCGACTATCCGGCCCTCAAGATGATGCTCAACCGATTTGCGAACTTCTTCGTCCGCGTCCTCTTTGGTCTGCGTTACAACGATATCACCAACGCCTTCAAGCTCTACCACCGCGAGGTAATCGAGGGGGTACAGCCCATCTTGAGCGCTCACTTCAACCTCACGGTCGAGCTCCCACTCAAGGCGATTATCCGAGGCTTTAGTTACGAGGTCATACCGAACGGTTGGCACAACCGCACCACGGGAGTTTCGAAGCTCAAAATTCGAGAGATGGGATCGCGCTACCTCTTCATCGTCCTTTACTGCTTTGTAGAAAAGTGGCTTTCGCGCGGCGACTACAAACGGGGTAAACTCGCAGTCTCGAGTACGCTTCGCGACGAGGAAGAGGCCGTGAAGCCCGAAGAGGGTCTAACGACTCAAGAGAACCGCGTCCCTGAGCGCGAACTCAAGATCAATTGAGCGACTGGTGGAGCCGACTAGACTGAGTCGACTAAGCATGGGGCGACTAGCACGGGGCGGCTAGCGAGCTTCGGCGGCCGTTGGTCAGAGTCCCATGGGCGGTAGAGAGCGATCGGAACGAGAAGCCTCTCCGCGCCCTCAGTTCGAAAGTTCCTTTCCCCGAAGAAAGAACGCGGCCAGTGGCCGCAGTAAACGGATGATTAAAGCGGTATTCGTTTCGACGCTCACACTCGGTCTCTGGTTATCCGTTTGGGCCTTGGTCGAGAAGACGGAGCCTTTTGTCGAGACAGCGTCCTCGACGGCTCAAGAGACTTTGGATCAAGCAAGCGCGGGTCAAGCGGGCGAAACTGCCGAGAGGCCCGTTCGGAGTTTGACTCGGGCTGAATCCGCTGGGAGCGAGGGAGGCGCGGCCGCGGAAACCACCACGCGTCAGCCGCCGGCGAACAACATAACTCCCACTGGCTTGATCGCGGGCACCGAGCTCTATCAACAGCCCGACCTCCGAGTCCTTCTCGAATCGAAAACGGACCAACCCGCGGGGCTCTACTATCGCTACCCACTCGATCCAGCTACTCGTTACACGCTCAAGATCCGCGGGAAACAGGGCTCGGGGAGAACAACCCTCCGAATCAAGAAAAACCGAGATAATACGAGCCGCGACTACCTAAACGCTCCCGACGGTCAGATTGAGAAATACCTACTCGAGGTCAGCGAACTCGAGCTCCTCTTCTATTCGGACGAGCCGTTCTCTTACGAGCTCGAGGAGATCACTCTGCTCGAGACGCCCGAAGTTAAGGTCGACCGCGATCTCAAGGAGCTGATCCTCGCGGAAACGCCTGAACTCGCGGCGCTCCTCGAAAGCGACCGTCTTGAGGCGGCCCGGGTGCTTCTCGATTGGGCCGCCAACCGTGTGGATCAGGCGGATCTACCGAGCATCAACCGAGAGACGACGCCTCGCCTCAAGGCGCTGTCGGCAGCGCGCATCTATTACGAGTGGTTCGAGCCAGACCGTGGCGGCGTCTTTTGCGGAGGGATGTCCGTCTTCTACGATAAAGTGTTGAGACTCTTCGGCTACCGAAGTTTCACGATCAACTACGGACTCCTCGCCGACGACCTAACCCACGTCACGGTCCTAGTCGCTCAAGGTCGAGGCGAGCAGCTTCGCTTCTACCTGCTCGACCCCACCTTCAACCTTACCTTCCGGGACGAGGCGGGCGCGATACTTCCGCTCAGCGAAGTGCTCGCCCGTGATCCGGGCGAGATTGTCGTCGAAGAGAAGTCGCTCGATCGTCGCGACTTTGTCACTCTCAAAGCGCTCGTCGGGGGCAACATCTCTCGAAGCGAGGAGATCGAGCTCCGGCAGACCGCAAAGGCGGCATTTGAGGCTGGTGGAAAAGTCGAGCTCGGCACCTACCGGCGCCCCGGTTACAGCGTCGCCGACTATTATGAATCGTTTGGAGACCTTCTCCGCACCCACGGCTATTCGGCCGACCTCGACGGCTTTATCCAACTCTTCCGCACTCGCGTCTTTTCAACCGGCCCCATGCCCGATCCCGAGACGGCTGAGGCATTTCATGCGCTCCTCAAGCGGGAACAGATCCCGTTTGGGAAAGAGACCCAGACGGAAAAGTGACGAGCGGGCTGGGGCGCGTTTCATAAACAATGCAGGCGGTGCAGCAGCTTCTGAACTTGGCGCCACCGAGCGGTCCGCCCGCGGCGCGGGTTCGACTTGAAGTTCGTAAGACTGGGGCGTGTTGAGCACCGCGGTCGGGCGCCGTAGGGGCGATAGATAAACGGTATCGCCTCTCCAACGGAATCATCTTTTAGCGCGGGCTGCAAACCCGCATTATTCACGAGCCCGCTACTGCGAAGTCGCTACGCGGTTCGTGAATAATGCGGGCTCAAGGTGAGGTACGTTTTTGCTCTCAGACAAAAAGCTGCTGCGAGCCCCACATTTCAGTAAACTCCGAAGCTCGGGACGCTCACCTTACCTGAACTGAAAATTCATCCCGAGGGCGGAGCTCACCACACAACTGCGACAACAGACACTGGAACCGCAAATGGCCGTCGCGACCACTTACTGACCAAAGACAGGCCCGTAGTCATTTCGGTATACGTTCCACATCTCTTCGGTGAAACTCGACCACATGCGGGTCCAACCCGGGGGTTGGTCCTCTTCGACGTACCAGTCGGTGTAGTCGAAAAGTGCTTCGTGGTTCCACTGGTCCTTGAGCCCAAGGATATGGGCTCGGAGAACGGCGCCAGCCCCGCCATAGGCCGAGAAGCAGGTACGGTAGGAGGTATTGCCGGGATCTGAGTACCAGCCCGGGGCTTCGCAATGGCGTTCACCCCAGACGGGAAAACCGATCGACACTCCGGGATACCCGGCACTTTCCGAAGAGCTCAGATAGAAGGTCTGACAATCCTCCTGGAATGCGCTGTCGGGGTAATCGCTACCGATCTCGAGCATGGCGGGGACATTCAACATGTGTCCCGCAAAGAGAATCGGCCACTTCCGACCGACGCCGATACCGCCACCAACAACCCCCCAATTCGCACCCGACATTAGCAATCCAAGGTAATCGATCCCGATCTGTACCAGTCGATTGAGAATCATCGCCCGCTGGGTCGGCGACCAGTTGAGGCAGGCCATCAAGACCCCGGCGTTGTACTGTGAGGCGATATCGCGGCCGTAGCCGGGCATGTTCTCCGACGGATTGAGATAGCGCCCCACCCATGCGTGCACATGGTCGAGCCAGAGGTGTTCAAACTGCTCTGTAATCGGCCCGAGGTCGGGTGTGCCGGCGACGGGTGAAAGACTCGGCAGGAGATGGTCGCGTAGCTGCGAGGTATGGAAGATCGGCTTGTCCGTCCCTGCGTAAGGCGGCCGAAAACTCCCGGCCGGCGGTGCCGCATCGACGACAGTCAACACCGCCGCGTGGCGGATCGAGGGTCTTGGGATACCGAGCGTGTTGTTGGACGACGGGGCTCCGGAATCATTCTCATTCCAACCGCGGACTGTGACGAGCGACGAGCCCGGCGGCAGCGTAACGGGGAAGGTCTGGCGCAGACTCGCGTCGTAGTTAAAGCGCGTGTCATAGCCTTGATCGTCACCGTACGCGGGATTGAGCATCGAACCCGAGTGCGTTCCATTCCACGCGGGGTTGGTCCCGATCACGGTAACGGGACCGACGACATACCAGTCGCCCGTGACAAACTGTCCGACGGGGTAGGGCTGATCGAAGATCCAACTGATCGTGTTGTGGGTCACCATCGGTTGGGGATCGGTACTTCCTCCCGAAGACGGTGAGAAGATCACGACCGTGATGGGGTTGGAGCGGACGCCTTCGACGATAGCCTCCATTTCGACCACGCCTGGTTCGACCGCACGCAGCTGCACCGGGTTCGACGATTCAAACGTCACCAGCGTCGGATCGGAAAACTCAAACGAGGCGCTATCCAGAGTCTCCGTTCCGTCGGCGGTCGTGCGCCGGATCGTTATCGGGATAATCTCTTCGTCCTCGACCGTCAGATCTTGGGAGGAGAGCGTGATCACGGGGTTCTCAGAAAAAGGAATGCTCTCGCCATTGACAGCAAATTCGCGCCACTCCTTGCGCCCGCCGAGCATTCCCCAACAGCCGATCGTCCCCTCGGTGACTCGGCTCGCTGAGCTATCGTGACAGTTGATCTGCCAACTCGGGGGTTCGGGGTCGCCCTCTCTCCAGACGCGAGCCTTGATTGTCGTCACCCCGCTCGCAACCGTGGTCAAAATCCGAAAGCGGTACCACTCGCCGGGGGTGGGGTCGACGCCGCTATTGGGATTACCCCCCGTGATTTGAGTGCCGTGCGGCTCAATATGAAATTCGCGATAACCCGCCTCGTTGTACCGTCGCAGCCGATAGTAGCGGTCTTCGTCGGGATAACGCGACAGAAAGGTCACCCCGACTCCCCCGGCTGCGCTCGTCAACTGCATATAGCCGGTAAACATCGAACTCTGCCAAGATCCCGCCCGATAGTGCGAGTGAATGTTGATGAGGTTCGAATCGGTCGACAGCGCGAGGCGATCGGCCGATACCCGAACCTCGAAAAGCGAGTCGTCGGGACTCAGCGAGTTATCGGCTCCGGTATCGAGCCAGAGAGCTCCGCAACCGAGTGAGTCCTGCGGGTTGGGATCACTCCCGAGCCCGGGCCAGGGAACGGGGGGCGGGGGCCCACCCGAAAATAGGTACCCGAGCAAGTAGATGACGTCGACGACGTCAATCGGGCCGGCCGAGTCGTCGCAATCGCACGCTTCGAGACAGGACGGAGCCGCCTCGCCGCCAAATGCGTAGGCGATGAGAAAGCCGACGTCTCCGAGGTTGACGACAAAGTCCTGATTACAGTCCCCGCGAATAAAGTCGGGGGCCGATTGAGCAGACGTGAGAGCGGTCGACAATAGAACAGCGACCGCTACGCAGCTGATGCGTAGGCGAATTCGATTCAATGATGAGTCCTCGGGAAGAAGAGCCACAAAGGGGTCCAAGAGATTGGAGCGTTATATTGCTGACGCTTTACCCACTTGTCTAGGGTGTCAAATTCAATTCTGTGGATCTTTTTATAGTTTTTGGAAAGGTGAGACAGAACTGCTGGGCAATGCGTCACTCGAGACCGGGTGCGGACGTCTCTGCGTCTCGATATTGCCACCTCGTGCATTGAACGCACGATTTCGTGCAATCGTCTTCTCAGCGCCCTGGACGTCTCATCAACCCCAAAGGGGATCAGCAACTCTTGAAATTGACAGATCGTCTACCGAGACGACGACTCGACGCTTTAGCGTTTTTTCGCGAACAACATAAAGCGCGTATAGAGACTCTTGGCAGGGATGACTTTCGACCCCCACTCATTAAGCAACTTCGCGAACCGCCGTGCCCCTTGTAGATCGTGATTCGTCGGATGTCGATAGTGCACGCGGACATCGTCGAACCCGAGTTCGACGAGCTTTTGGCGCAACACTTCGGGATTGAGCCCCGAAGTGTGCGAGTGATGGTACTCCGCCAAATCCTCGTCGGGATCGCCGAATCCGTGGCGGTTGCGAAATTTGAACCGGTACCACAGATGGTAAAAGCGACCAAAAAAGTAATTGGGGTCGTGATCGGTGTAGAGCATTCCGCCAGGCTTGAGCACTCGAAACGCTTCAGCGAGCGCTGGAGACGGATCGTAGAGATGGTGGAGCAGCGCGTACATGCCGACCGCATCGAAAGACTCGCTGGCAAAGGGGAGGGCGTCGGCTCGCCCAGAGACCAACCGATCAAACCCGGTGAGCTCCCGCACCTGCGCGAGCAGTCGATCGGCCTGATCGACACCGGTGCAAATCGGAAAGATCTCCCGCGCGAGCGTGAGGAGTTGACCGGTTCCGGTACCGACGTCGAGGAACGAGACGCCGCCCGTCTTCTCGCGAAGCTCGGTCAAGATTCCCGAGAGCCGCGCCGTTTGTGCCGGATTGAGGATGCTGCGGTTCTGGTTGTAGTGAGCAACCTGGAGGCGGTTGTAAACCTTGCGATTGGCCTGGGCGACCGCCTCGCTCGAAGGGGTGCTCGTCGCGACTTGAGAGAGCTCGGGCGGGCAGATTTCGGTCGGCACGGTCGCTCCAACTCTGACGGGATCGAGTGAGTTTGCGGGTCCGAGAGTCGGCGGGGTCTCGGTCGAACATTCGCGAGACCGCCCGAGGCGAGCAGAAAATCAGCGGACCAGGCTCCTAAGTATCGGCAGCGGCGCCGATTCCTTGAGGAATTCCCCAGACGCCGGCAATTCGGCCGTTGGCCCAATACTGACTGCGACGCGCTTTTGGCCGCGACACGATTCTGGCCGTACACGATTCTGCTGGTGACAGATCGCGATCAAGACAATACCCTGGCTCTTGATCCCGGGCTGGCTACCACTCCATTTGAGGAGGTGTAGGCATGTCTTTCAAACTCTTCGGCTCACTTTCCCCCGGACACCCCTTGCCCGCTTCTGCGCCCGATCCGTCGACTCGACGAGGTCCGTTCGCGGCAGCTTCTGCGCGTCAGCGGCTCCTGGTTGGGATGCTCTTCGCGCTCTTCGCGCTCGTGGCCCCGAGCGAAGCGCAGTCGCACTTTCGCCGCGGCGATGCCAACGACGACGGCAGCGTCAACATCGGCGACGCCGTCTACTTGCTCAATTTTCTCTTCCTCAACGGGTCTCCGCCGATCTGTTTTGATGCGGGTGACGCTAACGATTCGGGCGCGGTCGATATCGCCGACGCCGTCACCCTGCTGAGTTTTCAGTTTATCAGCGGCGATCCCCCGCCCTTCCCCTTTGACACTTGGGACGCAGACCCCACGCCCGACGCTATCGGCTGCAAAACGACCTTTGTTGACCACGTCGGTTCGATCACGCTGAGTGAAGTCTGGTCAGCCGATGTCACGCACCGCATATTCGGTACGGTCACGGTCGAAAATGGCGCCACGATTGTGATCGAAGCGGGCGCGACCATACTTGGGGTCGCAGTCGACACGACGAGTTCACTCTCGTTTGCCCAGGGAAGTTCACTGATCGCGATCGGTGACCCGACGCGACCGATTGTCTTTACCAGTGACCAACCGATCGGTTCGCGCACCCCCGGCGATTGGGGTGGGCTCGGACTCTACGGCCGTGGTTGGCTCAACCTTCCCAACGGCATGGGCGTCGGGGTGTTCGGGCTCAACTTCGGCGGCGGCTCGAATCCCAACGATAACGAGAACAGCGGCAGCCTCGCCTACGTGAGGATCGAGTACGCGGGCAGCGTCTTTCCCAATCCGATGCCCGGCCTCGGACTCTTCGCGATCGGCTCGGGGACTCAGCTCAGCGAGGTGATGGTGCGGCGCTGCACCGGTTCGGGCTTCGCGTTCTTCGGAGGACAGGTCGACGGACGCCGGCTCTACTCCTACGGCAATGGCGCCGAAGGCTTCCAACTCGACTTCGGCTGGCGCGGTCGCGGGCAGAGTTGGATCAGCCACACGCAAACCGGCAGCTCGGGGATCCGTTCGGGAAATGGAGCCAATCTCGGAGGCGGACCACAGACTCAGCCTCTAATTTCAAACTTCACGCTGCTTGGAAGCGATGTCGGGCTACGGTTTGAATCGGGTACTGGGGGTACGTTCCTCAACGGACTCGTCGGCGAGACCGACCTCGGGATTCAACTTTCAAACGCGAGTACAACCGCCTCGGGCAACCTCTGTCTCAACCAAACCTCGTTCTTCGCCACCCCCTCGATTTGCGACTCGACTCCGGTCGGAAGCTTCTCGGGCTGCGACCTCTTCGGTTCTATCTGTGGCAACGGCGCCCCGACCGAGAACGAAGACCTCGGCAATCTGAGCCCGATCTTGAGCGTGAGCTTCTCAGACCCCAACTACGTCCCCAACGGCGTCGCCGCCCCAGGTGTCGACATCTCACTCCTCGACAGCTGGTTTGAACCGGCCGGAGTTCGCGGGGCGATATCTTCAAACAGCGACTTCACTCAAGCGATCTGGGTTTCAATCCAGGATTAACCCGCGTTGACCCGCATCGCTCGTGAAGGACAGTGCCATTCCAGTCGACAACCGCGTTCTCCGAGACGTCTCGTTGTTCGCGGTTCGACTGGGATGCCCAGCTACCTCTGCCTTTACCCTCGCCAGATGTGATACGTCCACTTGACCGACGTCCGCTCGTAGCCGCAGCGCTCGTAAAGTCGGCAAGCTAGAGCATTGCGGCCCTGGGTCACGACTTCGGCGCGACCGAGTCCATGTTCCGAAGCGTCGGCGAGCGCCGCTTCGATCAGTTGGGTTCCGACCCCACGACCGCGGACCGAGGCACCCACCGCGATCAATCCGATCGAACCCACCCCGTCGCGCGCTTTAACCGTGACCACCCCGCTTATCGTCTGACCAGTCGAGGTCACATAGACTTCGTCGGCGACCCGCCTGCGCAGCGAGTTACGCATCCAGGCAGAATAAAACGCGCGCAACTGCGTGGCATCGATCTTCGGATCGACGGCAAAGCGCGAGAGAACGCCCGACTCCACTCCGAGTTCGAGGAGTTCGTCGACTTCGGAACCTCCCGAGTCGACATCGCCTGTAAACGGGAAGACCTCGCTGCCTCGAGGGTCAGGACCGTTCCACCCCGCGAGTTCGCGCGCGTAGGTAACGCGTTCATCGACAGGCTCGCCACCGAGTTGTCGCGCGAGCCGTTGGGTCGAATCGTGCGCAGGATCGGTGACCCAGTAGACCAAGTCCGCCTCGATCTCGCCGAGTTCCTCGCGAAGCCTCGACGCCTCCGACGGTTCGAGCCGCTCAGGCTGAATCCGCGCCACCCGAAGTCCGAGGACCTCGCTATCCCATTCGAGAGGTTCGACAAGCGGGCTCAATTGCACCGACCTTTCCAAGCGACCCTTACGCGATTCCCGAGCATTGGGAGTGTGAGCTCGAACGCGCATCGGGGCGTGGTCCGAAAAAGATGTCAACGGATCGAGGTGAGCGGACGAAAAACCCAGAAGGGTGCAGAGCGCCGGGCCATCTCAACCGCAAAAAATCGAGCTCGTTACGAAGATTATGAGCGAATACGACGAAGTCGCGACAAACCTCCGGACGCGCGCGCTCTCGAGTCTCCGCTGGACCTTCTTCCGATTCGGGTTCACCGTGGTCCTCCAGGTCGTCAACATGGCGATCCTCGCGCGCATCCTGAGCCCCGAAGATTTTGGCGACGCCGCCCCAATTATCCTGACCCTCGCCTTCTGCGATCTCTTTTTGCACAGCGGCCTCGATACATCGCTGATGCGCGAACGCGACCAGATCGACGTCTACCTGCCCGCCGCCTGGACCTTTCGGATCCTCCGCGGCTTTGTGCTCGGCGGAGTCGTTTTTGGTCTCTCCTATCCGATCGGCGCCTGGCAGCAATCGGAGCTGACGGGCGGCCTGATGCGGCTCGCGGCGTTGGCTCCCTGTATCGACGGATTTCAGAGTCTCTCGTTTGTGCTGTTGGGACGCTCTCTCAAGCAGAAGCCCATCTTTATCTTCGAAGTAACGACGATCGTCCTGGCTGGAGTCGGCTCGATCGCGCTCGCACTCTTTATCGGCAACGCCTATGCGATCATCACGAACCTGCTCTTCTTTTCGGTCATTCGTACCGTGGGGAGCTTCATGATTCACCCCCACCGACCGCGCCTCACCCGAAAGCTCGGGATTCTCAAACGCTTCGTCCGCTTTGGCTTCTTCTACAACTTGGCGGGCGGGGTCGCCTTCCTGAACTACTCGATCGACAAGTTTCTCATCGGCGCGCAGCTCACAAATGGCGCGCACTTTGTCGGACTCTACGAGCGCGTCTTTACGCTCGCCTGCTACGCCAACAACCACGTCAGCAAGATACTCGCCTCGACCGCCTTTCCCGCCTTCTCGAGCATCCAGCGCGAACCTGCACGCGTTCTCTATCACTCCAAACGCTTCCTCTGGCTCTCGGCCCTCTCAAACCTCGGACTCGCGCTCGCCCTGTTGGCGCTCGCGCCCCTCGTCATCGAAATCGTGCTCGGTGACGAGTACCTCGCCGTCGTCCCCGTCTTCCGAATCCTCTGCGTCCTCACCTTCACCCGCGGATTCGAATCGGCGATCAACGTGATTCTCGACGTCTTCGGCCATTCGCGCATCCGATTCTTCGCCGGATCGATTCAGTTTATCGCCCTGCTCGCGCTGCTTCCGTTCGCGCTCAAACACGGGGGTCTACTCGGAGCCGCGGCAAGTGTGGCGCTCGCGAGCTTGGCTCACACAGTATTCGTCTTCGGAGCGGTCATGCGCGAGTTGTCGAGACTCAAGAGGACCGCGATCGCCCTCGAGCTCAAATCGAATACCGCGACTCCCGAGGTCGAAGTCCTCTCTTAACCGAAGAGGCCGGCTCGTGAATCATGCGAGCTCGATGCGGCTCAGTCGACGGAAACCGAACCTCGACCCTCCTCTCTCTGTCGCACCAAGCTATACTCGCCGGGCCCGCTCGGTTTCTCCTCGCTCTCTCTCCGGACACTAGTGTCCTGTTCGAAAAGTTCGAGCAAGAATCGCCGGCCCTCGACCTCCCTGGCGTTGTTGCCGCTCCTCGAAGGAGTTACCAATCCGACTTGCGTCGCGGCGCCTAGCCAGGAAGGCCGAATGGCTCGCCGAGTTCTCACTCGAACTTTCCGAACAGGACACTAGCGACTTGATCAGCCCCAACCCCCACCGCGATCGCAGTTCGGATTTGCCCGAAGCAGCGAGCGACCTCCCCGCGAGCGCGACCAGCACCGCCGCGGCCTTCTCGCCCGAGGTGATCGCCGAGATGAAGCGCGAAGTCGCGGCCGCGGCCGGGCGAGAGGTGTTCTGGGCCGCTTCGCTCGATTCGGGGCGAGTCGCCCAAGCCGAAGTGATCGCTCGCGGTCACCGCTCCGCCGTGCCCGTCTTTCTCGATCGACTCGTCCCTTCGCAGATCGTCGTACACAACCATCCGAGCGGTGACCTCACCCCGTCAAACGCCGACCTTCAAGTCGCGAGCCTCGCCGGCCAGCGCGGCCTCGGATTTTTCATCGTCGATAACACGATCGAGAACGTCTACCGCGTCGTCGAACCCTTCGAGCGCGCCCCCGAAGTTGAGATCGACGAAGACGAGGTCGCCGCGATCTTCGCTCCGGGAGGAGCGCTTTCGCGCGCGCTCCCCCACTACGAACACCGCTCGGGCCAGCAAGCGATGGCGATCCAGATCGCGCGCAGCTTTAACCGCGCCGAAATCCTCGCGACCGAAGCCGGCACGGGGGTCGGCAAATCGTACGCGTATCTCATCCCGGCGATCCTCTGGGCCCACGCCAACCAGAAGCCTGTCATCGTCTCGACCCAGACGATCGCCCTCTCCGAACAGTTGATCTCAAAAGATCTCCCGACGCTCGCGCGCGTCCTCGAAATCGACTTCCGGTACGCGCTCATCAAAGGTCGCCAAAACTACGCTTGTCGCCGCAAGATGGCCGAAGTCGAAGCGCTCCTCCAAGAGTATCTTCCCGGTTCGGAGGAGCGAGTTCGCTACGAGACGTTACTCGAGGAGCTCAAGCAGAGTCGGTCCGGTACGCTTTCCGATTTGCGCGAGCGACCTGCGGCCGAGCTTTGGTCCGACTTCGAATCGACAACCGACCAGTCGCTCAAGGCGCGCTGCCCGCACTACCGCGAGTGTTTTTACTACTCGGCGCGGCGCGAAGCTGTCCAAGCCCAGATCATCGTCTGCAATCACCATCTCTTCTTCGCCGATCTCAAAGTCCGTCGCATCACCCACAACTTCGAACGCGAGCTGTTGATCCCCGCTTACGAACGTGTCGTCTTCGACGAGGCGCACCGGCTCGAAGAGATCGCCGCCAAGCACTTGGGGAGTCAATTCTCGCGAATCGGCCTCCTGCAGTCGCTGAGCCGACTCTATTCGCCTCCGCGCGGAACACGAGCAGAACCGCGCGGTCGCTTTGTCTTCCTGCTCAAAAAGCTTCGCGAACACGCCGCGATCGAGAGCTTCGAGTGGATTCACACGCAGCTCCTGACCGAACTCGTGCGCGCGCGCTCGCGAATCGGCGAGGCCTTCGACGATTCTGAGTCGCAAGGACGGCTGGGCTTCGATCCGCAAGGCGCCCCCTTTGCGAGATCGATTCGGATCGGCGACCGCGAGGGGGAGCTTCCGATCTCGCAAATCGACGCGCCGCTCGCCAAGATCGCGGCCGAGCTAGCGCGGCTCCCAGAGCTTTACG